>DGDP01000071.1:0-25704 GCA_002385485.1 Acetomicrobium sp. UBA3949
CCCGGCGCAATGAATCTGAAATAATCCTCCCTATCGTCGTCTTCAAGTATGCCGTGAATCTCGTATTGGCCGTCCTTAAGCAATCGCACCATGAAGATCTGACCTAGAGCTTCGCTCTCATCTTTTACGAGAAATATCACGTCTCCGGGGCGAAGCTCCGATAATGGCGTCCCGTTAACAGCATCTATGACAGGGTCGATCTCCAAAAGAGACGCATTCTCGCCTGAAGAAGCATCAACTGCATATGAACCCGTTTCGTCTACGTTTTTGGTAACGCGATTTAAATACCTCGTTATCGCATAATCCAGCGAGGTCAGGTTTACGCTCTTTTCCCTCAGCTCGGGCAAGGATAATTTGGCGATCTTGAAGGAAATGACGGGAATTGTCCTTCCTGTGGCTTCGCGAATCTTTTTCTCGTATTCTATCAATTTTTCCTTGGGTAGAAAGCTTTCGCTTACCGAGGCATTTTCGTTGCTTTGCAAAAATACGTTATAGGCATCGCTCGCCACCTCCGGCCACACTTTTCGCAGTTGCTGACTCGCATGTTGTGCCGCTATGAATTCCGCTTCGTTAACGGAAGAAGGCAAAGCTCCCGCCCCTTTGGACAATATGTTGGCTATTGTCGACCATTTTTCAAGGGTAATATCCTTTGCCGAATAGGGCAAGGCGGTTTGAGATGTCCATATCACCTGGCTGTCCGGTCCTACAATCGCTGCTGCCAAGATGGTGATTTGATTGCTAAAGGACATCGATGCCCATATAGCCATATAGTCTTTGCATTCCTTCATCAAATATACGAACAAAGACCGCGGATCCTCTTCGCCCACCTCTTGGAGATATCTATCGATCAGCTCCTCGATTTCTTTTTCTTTAAGTCCTAACATATAGGCCAACAGCCCCTTGACATACCATTCGGTCACTTTTATCTTCTCCGTTATTTGAAATATTTAAGCATGAAGCCTTTGCCTAACAGTTCAATTGTTATTAAGATTAGACCAAATACATCGTATTTGGCAACGACAAAGGATCCTTAATTTATAAATTTACAAAGGCGGCCCTGTCATGATTAAAGACATTTTCTTTCTCTTCCTAAAGTCAAGTTTGCTTGCCCTAGGGGGAGGTTTCGTTTTCATCGGCTTTATAGAGCTGGAGATAAAAAAGAAATCCTGGGACTCGCTGTGCGACATCCCTTCCCTTATTGCCGTCAGCACATCCCTCCCCGGACCAATAATAACGAACCTATCATACTTGATAGGCAAAAGCTTAAAGGGCAGCATCGGAGGACTGACGGCAATATTGGGGGCGATACTGCCACCTTTCCTGATAATCTATTTTCTGGCCCCCCTATTAATGAATCAAGGAGCTTCGAATTACTTTGTGGCAACCTTTTTGCGGGGAGGGTTAATAGGCGTAATGGTCTTCGTCCTTTTAACCGCTTCCCGATGGATCTGCGCTGTCTGCAAGATGGGCGCGGTTAGCTTTATAAGCTACGTCCTTATGACCGTCCTAATGCTCATGGGGGTTCACCCCCTTTTTGCTTTAAGCATCGGGTTTATCGTAAATATATCATGGGGAGGGAAAAGGGACATTGAATGAACTGTTACTTCTTGCTCTGGCCTTTGGCAGGATTTCCTTGGGCAGTTTTGCCGGAGGATTGGCTTCCATCGCACTGATATATCACGAAGTAGTAATACACTACCACTGGCTCTCTCCCGAGGAATTCGAACAAATGATAAGTTTGGCACAGATGTCACCCGGCCCAATCGCAGTGAACGCAGCAACCTATATCGGAAAAAGACTTGCCGGCCTGCCGGGAGCTGCAGTTGCAACGGCTTTCATGGTTGGAACGCCCATTGTTTTGCTTTTAACAATAGCTTACACTATTAAATTCTTTCCCCTCGGCACAAAAGCCAAACACAAAATAACCCAATCCCTGCGTCCGGGAGTTGCAGCCCTTCTTACAGCGAGCGCCCTGCGGCTGTTCTCGTCATCCCTGGGAAAACCGATATACCTACTATTGGCACCACTGGCTCTGTTCTTGCTGCTTAAGTCAAAGGCGAAAGACCAACCCTCTCTGGCAATCATACTTTGCGGTGCATTGGCGGTCGCGACGGCGTTAGCTGCCAGGGCGTTATGAAATGTCTAGAATAAAGAGCCTAGCTTATGGCAAGGACCAAATACAAAGTGCCTCCGTCTTTCAATCTGAAGGGCAGAGTAAAATATTTGGTCGAATCTCCTGCCGACGGAATGGATTTTATATGCTCTCCCACCAGCAACTGCGGCGGGGTTAAATCTACACTTCCCATCTCGTTTAGCTTTATAAATGCCTGCCCGCTTGCCATGTTCGCCAGCTCCCCCAGCACGCTCATGGACAGCGCATCGCCCAGCTTTGGCGTTATAGCTCCGCCTGACATGGCAGACACTATTTCGTTAAAGCTTGCCTCATCTACCATAATTGCTACAGTGCCCCTTGCCTTGGATGCGACAAAACCAACCAAGGCGGCTGCCCTGCATCCAGAAACGCTCACTTGGGAGGTAATAGAAGCCTTATCTAGGGTTATGTCTACGCCCATACTTTTGCATACCGATACCAGAGCCCCGGCAAAACCGTTGACGACTACCGTAAAAATTTTAGGATCCATGCGTTACCCCTCCATCGACGATCTTCTTCTCCATCCACCTTCTGGTCAGCACCCAAGCAGCCAGGTCATCTATGTCCCTACCGGGGACCAAAAGCGACAAAGGCCAAAGCCTGCGAAAACCCTTGGGCGGATGGATTCTGTAATACATCTTTCTGGCTTGCAACGTTGAGAAGGATTCATCTACAACTTCGTATTCGATTTTCCTTCTGCGCAATCCGCGCTCTAGCTCCTCCGAAGCAGTCCCGCCGCCCAACAACACCAACTCTACGCTTTTGTCGACGAGCAGCGACACATCCCCCTCACATCCGTAGGGAGCTAATGCAACCCAATTGCCTTCAGACAAGGCAATCAAAAAGCTTTTAAGTAATTTTTTGGGGATAATTCCCGAATAAAGCAGCTCGCCGTTTTCGTCTACAAAGGCAAAGCCAATTTTACCCCTTCCCGGATCCAAGCCGAGGTACATCACCTGTCACCCAAAGTAGAGGCCCATCGGGGATACAGCCAAAGCCACTGTTCGGGGTGCCTTGAAATCCATTCGGACAAAATATCATTGCACAATCGAACGTTCTCTTCAATAGGTCTGTCGTAAAAATCTTTCACCCTTTCCTCCAAAGAGGGCAAAAAGTAAAGGTCGTGATGAATGTTATCCTTCCTTCGTACTATAAACAGGGGAACTATTGGTGATCGCATCTTCATGGCAAGCTTTACGGGCCCGTAAGGGGTGCTTGCCGGTTGTCCTAAAAAGGGAGCGATTATTCCCTTGTCCTTTGCGTCTTGATCGAGCAAAACACCCAAGATATTTCCTTCCTGAAGGCACCTTATGGCGCCCCTCAGGTCGAAACCCTTACCAATTGTCTCGACACCACAAGAGGCCCTGATATCGGATATCAACTTAGTGATACGAGCATCCCGCTGTTCGGCTCCTATAGCCCTCATCGGATAATCCTTGATGCCCAGATAGGCCGCTGCGAGCTCCCAATTGCCCAGATGTGCCGTTAGCAATATCACTCCCCTGCCGCAAGCCAGGGCATCGTTAAGATTTTCTATGTTATGGACAGAAACTATTTCGTCTATTTTTTTGCTTATCTTCGCCAAATTCAGAAATTCTACTACGCTTCTGCCCAAATTTATATACGATTTTGCGACGACCTCTCTGGCAACTTCGATGCTACAGCCCAGAAATTTTGAACACCTGATAATGGCCTTTGAGGATTTGTCCTTATTTAAGCTAAAGACCATGCGTCCCAAGCTGCCGCCCAAAGACAGGGCTGCAGAATGGGGCAACAAGTGTGATTGCATGCTCAAATACTGTATGCCTAACCATATGAGCTCTTGAGTCATGAAAATTTAATCACCATCCATAGTTATGTTGTCCGTGACATGTATGAATTATCTCAAAACGTGTCCTTCGGCATATCGGTATTTTCACAAAGGAGTGACTTGAAAGCTTCTGTAGACATACTGAAAAGTATAACCTAAAAACTTCCTAATTGTTCAAAATTTCCTGCAAAACATCCAGGGCTTTTCCAAAATGGACGGTATAGACCTCCCCTTATGTCCATAGGCACCGAAACAGGCCCGGGCACCAAACCAATGGGATAGGTTTTCATTTCTTTCCTAACTTAGTAAAATTTTCTATATATCATATCTTGAACCTTACCACTCAATTGGCTATAGCCTCTTTTGAACACTTTTATACGAATCTGGACTGGAAATTCAAAACCGTATAAGGAGGGCCTAGGCCCTCCTTATACGGTTTATACTCTCGTACAGTACATTCAAGGAAATATTTTTCCTTCTCGCCCGCTCTAAATTCCAATTCAATAAAATAGCCTTAAAAAAATCCCTTTCTTTAAATATATAAGACCTCTTTCTCTCACGAACCGCCCTGTAAAAATGATGCAACAAAACGGCCTTGGGATCTTCTATCCGATCCGTAGGAAAAGGGCCTCGAAAGGCTAACCCCGAGGCCCTTTTAACGGCATCATCATCCGCCAAAAGCCAGGCTTCAATCTTTCGCCTAGCGGGAACGAAGATTAGCCCCCGACTTTCCGACTCCAATATGAGGTTTTCATCCTTATCGTCTGCTTCGTCGTATATGGCTATCACGAAGTATCCCTTGGCATTCAAGATTCGCGCATGGCGATCCGCTTCCTTCAGAAGCCTGTTGACTCCCCCGAGTTGTCTTACCTTTGTTATTACATGGTCCGGGACAAGCTGTCTAACGATGCTTTTTACGACCAGTACATCATTTGCGCCTTCGCACAAAAAAGCCAGCTTTCCCGACATAGATCCTTCGCCGTTAAATGTTTTTCGCCACCTCGAAGGCATCCCATATGGTAAACATGAAGTTACGCACTTTCATGGCATCTCCGATCAAATATGTATTGGGAAATTCCTTGCGCACCGAATCGTATAAGCCCTTCTCTTCCCTGAGGCCAATGGCTACGACGATGGTGTCGGCCTCAAACTCCGTCTTTCTAAAGTTTTTGTCCATCAACACAGCGCCCTTGGAAGTAACCTCAGCTACGGTTGTGCCTGTTACGACCTTTACATTGTGGAAGCAGAGCAGGTCTAAAAGCATCTGTTTATTGGCATGGCACAGCGGCATGCCTGCCGACATCAGCTCATCTAGCATCTCAACTATCGTGACTGACTTGCCCTGTTGGGCCAGCCAAAGGGCCGTCTCACAACCCACGAGGCCACCTCCGACGACCAATACGTTCTGTCCTGCCTTCGCCTTACCCAAGAGCAGGTCTTCTGCCTTTACGACGTTGTTTTTATCGACGCCTGGAACGTTTAAGTCCCTGGGGCTTGAGCCCGTGGCCACGATAACTACATCGGGAGCTTCCTCTTGAAGCAGATCAAGCGTTACCGTCGTGTTGAGCTTCACGGTGACGCCTGCCCTTTGAAGCTCATTTTCGTACCACTTAAGCAGCCTTTCTTCGTCCTTCTTAAACTCGGGCACCGAGGCCTCGATGATATGGCCTCCGAGATGTCCCGACTTCTCATATATCGTCACCTTATGTCCCCTTAAAGCAGCGACCCTTGCCGATTCCATACCGGCCAAGCCGCCGCCTACGACGGCAACCTTCTTGGGATTCGTCGTCGGGGTGATGGCTAATTCCCTTTCCCTGCCACAGGCGGGGTTGACCGCACAGGACAGCGGTTTTCCCTCAAATATCCTGCCCAGACAGCCGTCTTGGCATCCCAAGCAGGGCCTGATCCTTTCTTCCTGGCCTGACTTTACCTTGTTTGGCCACTCGGGATCCGCGAGCAACCCTCTTCCCAAGACTATAGCATCGGCGGTCTTTTCCTCCAAAGCTTGAGCGGCAAGGTCGGGTAGCTCCATCCTGCCGGCCATGAGCACGGGAACGCTTACCACCTTTTTTAGCTCTCTAATCAGGTCTATGTAACAGCCGTGTTTCATATAGTTCGGCGGGTGGGCCCAATACCACGCTTCGTACGATCCCGCATCGGCGTTAAAGCCGTCGTAACCTGCTTCCTGTAATATCCTGGCAGCTATTAAGCCTTCTTTAAGATCTCTGCCCTTTTCTTCAAAGCTCTCACCAGGTAACCCTCCGCGGTTCCAACCCTTTATGTAACTTTTTATGCTGAACCTCAAGACCACGGGAAAGTCCTTGCCAACTCTAGACTTAATGGCCTTGACGATTTCGATGGGGAAAGTCAGCCTTCCTTCCAGGTCTCCGCCGTATTTGTCGGTCCTTCTGTTGAAGAAGCTCATGGTGAACTGATCCAGAAGGTAGCCTTCATGCATGGCATGTATCTCGATGCCATCGAAGCCGCAAGCCACGGCGATCTCTGCTGCTTCTGCAAACCTCTCGACCAGGCGTTCCACTTCATCGGTCTTAAGCTCCCTGCATGTTACGTTGGGTTCCCAGTAGTTTGGAATGGCAGAAGGAGCTACCGGTTGACAGTCGAGCATGATTGGATGAGCATTATGGCCCAGACCGGCTGTAACTTGGACGAATATCTTCGATCCGTAGGCATGAACTCTTTCCGTAAGTTCCGAAGCCTTAGTGATGAAATGAAGCGGATTTAACGTTATGCAGGGAAAGGTGGGCATTTTCAGCTTTTCTATCTCGTTTTCGACCTTAACTGCTCCCGTTATGATAAGCCCGGTACCGCCACGAGCCCGTTCGACGTAGTATTCGACGGCTCTGTCTGCAAAACAGCCATCCTCAGTAACCATGCCAATGATTCCCATGGGAGCCATGGCAATCCTATTTGGTATTACCGCACTTCCTATTCTGATGGGCTCAAACAGCTTTTCTCGTCCCTTCTGCATTTTCGAGAACACCTCCTTATTTATGTCAATCTCCTCATGCGCTAGCTGTAATATATTATATCATGCGCTGAAAGCCATATTATTTATACGCCATGGTATATTAACCATAACTTTGAGCTTAAAATAACATATAGGCCGATTGCTCTGGCAAGATATCGATAAAAACAAATTTATGTTATATTATCGAACGGTCGCAAAGAAACCCACACAAAGCACGAGGGGGGGCGTGATTAACGTGGCACGTAGAGTTGGCACGATAGCTAGAGGGATCAGGGCACCCTTGGCCAAAGCCGGAGATGACGTGATCTCATTAGTGATAGATTCCATAAAGAGGGCATGCAAAGATGAGGGCTTTTCGCTGCGAAACAGGGATGTCATAGGCATTACCGAATCATTGATCGCCAGAACGCAGGGAAATTATGCCTCTATATACCACATAGCTGCCGACGTCTCACAAAAGACATCTGCCGAGGAAATAGCAGTTCTTTTTCCCATAATAAGTCGGAACAGGTTCTCTTTAATCCTCAAAGGCATTGCTTTGACCGGAAAAACTATACATCTTTTTTTAAATTATCCCAACGACGAGGTTGGCAATCCCGTAATGGACAGGGGCGTCCTTTACGATAAAGACATAAATCCCTACACCGATTTATTAGACGAAAAAGACTATCGAACCATACCCGGGCTCGCCATTATTCATCCCTTTACAGGAGTCGATTACGTAGAGCTTTATAAAAGCCTGGCCCCTAAAGGCAAAGTGAATATATATTTTTCGAACGACCCGAAGGTGGCTTTGAACTACTCAAGCGAAATCTTGGTCGCAAACATCCATGAAAGATCTTGGACGAAAAAAATCCTTTCCAAAGCCGGCGCCAATAAGGTTTTTGGATTGGACGACCTGCTTACCGAACCCGTGAACGGGAGCGGCTATAACCCCGAGTACGGCTTGCTCGGATCCAACATGGCTTCTGAAGACAAGGTCAAACTTTTTCCACGAAACTGCCAGGAAATCTGCGAAAAAATACAGTCCGAGCTTAAAAACATCTTTGGTGTAGAAGTGGAGGTAATGATTTACGGCGATGGAGCTTTCAAGGACCCCAAGACCGGCATATGGGAGCTTGCCGATCCCGTGGTCTCTCCCGGCTTCACGAAAGGCCTAACGGGAACGCCTAAAGAGATCAAATTAAAATATGTAATCGACAAAGAGCTAGATGGAAAGGGAAGTGTCCTCGAAGAATCCGTCAAAGAGCGTATTCTCAAGAAGAAAGAACTTGACATAGATACAAACGAGACTTTGGGCACCACTCCCCGCATGTACACCGATCTTCTAGGAAGCTTGTGCGACTTGACCAGCGGAAGCGGAGACAAGGGAACGCCCATAGTGTTAGTACAGGGATACTTCGACGATTATACGGCCGAATGGTAATACAATTTTGCAACAATGTTGCATTTTTTTAAAAGATATCTATACTTGACATGGATGCATCCCTAATCGCATGGCTAAATCAACCGAGGCATCCTAATATATTCCATGGGAGGTATTTCCATGTCGCAAAGAATCGGACAATTGCTTGCAATCGTAATCGGAGCAACCCTTATTCTGTCCTTTAATGCCATCAATTCCGCTCCGGCCGCCCAAGAAGACATAGTAGCCGTTGCCTCGAGCATTCATGAGTGTATCAAGGAGTTGGCGTCCGAATTCGAATCCGAAAAGATGGGAGGGGCCCCTAAAATAGTTGCCGGCGCCTCGGGCAAGCTCGCGTCTCAAATAATGGCAGGGGCTCCTTTTGGCCTATATCTCTCCGCGAGCCCCGAATGGACTGAAAAGCTTCGAAAAGAAGGCTTTTTGTTCGATGTTTTTCCCATGGCTTTATCTCCCCTTGTGGCATGGTGGGCGAAGGACGAGCCTATTTCGACCGAAGCTTTAAAGAAAAAGGATGTCCGCATATCCATCGCCGACACGAAAGCTGCGCCCTTCGGCAAAGCTGCTGCACATTATCTGCAATCTCAGGGCATTTACGACGAGCTGTTAGAGGGAAAAAGACTTGTGATAACGGGCAATGTCGAACAGGCTGCGCTGGCCATAAAAAGCGGAGGAGCAGATATAGGGATGTTTTCCTTATCAATCGCAAAAAAGCTGAACAATGGAAGATATACCGTCCTGCCCGTGGAACCGTTGCAAAACAGCGGTGGCTTGGTCAAGGAAAGATATTCGGAAAACCTCAAGGCCTTCTGGGAATACATAAGATCCGAAAGGGCCAACGAAACATGGATCAAATGGGGTTTTGAGCCAGTGCAAGGGAAATGATTCCGTCTCTTTTCGTAAGCTTAAAGGTATTAGCGGCCGACATTCCCTTGCTACTTTTTTTAGGAACGTCGATTGGCTGGATCTTGGCAAAAAAGAACTTCAGGGGGAAGAACTTGGTTTACAACCTCATTATATTGCCGATCGCTCTTCCTCCTTCCGTTGTAGGTTTATACCTTCTCATGGCGCTGGGACGTATCCCGTATCTGAAAGAGGCAAATATACTTTTTTCCTTTACCGCTGCCGTCATAGCTCCTCTTTTCCCCGCCCTCCCCATAATGATACAGGCCGCTAAATCGGGTTTCAGCGCTGTAGACGAAAAGCTGGAAGCGGCAGCCCGCACTCTTGGCGACAGCGAATTCAAGGTGTTTCGGAGGGTAACCTTCCCCCTGGCTAAACCTTACATCATCGGAGGACTTGCCCTATCCTCCATGAGAGCCCTTGGGGAATTCGGCGTAACCTTAATGATAGCGGGGAACATACCCGGCAGAACCCAGACTTTGCCGCTTTTCATATACAGCAGCGTAGAATCCATGAGTTTTTTTGAGGCAAATATTGCTGCCATCTTGCTGACGGCATTGGGAATTGCCAGCCTATTGATTGTAAAGAGGATGGGAGGTAAGGCGTGAAAGATTGTTTAGAGGCTACATTCTTCAAAAGATTAGACAATTTCAGTCTTGACGTTTCACTCAGACTCAAAGAGGAGATAGGAGTGCTCTTCGGCCCCAGCGGTGCCGGAAAGAGCCAAACCCTGAAAATACTGGCAGGCATAGTAAAGCCCGACAAGGGGCGTATAAACCTCATGGATCGCCTTTTATACGACTCTTCCTCTTCTGTCTTTATAAGGGCGGCAAAGAGAAAGATCGGGTTGGTATTTCAGGAGCTTGCCCTATTTCCCCATCTGACGGTCTTGGAAAATGTCGCATATGGCCTAAAGGGACCGAATAGGTGGCGCTTGGCAAAAAGTTGGCTAGATGCCATGAGACTCGAAGGGTTTTACGACAGAATGCCCGATCAACTATCCGGCGGACAGAAGCAACGTGTTGCGCTGGCAAGGGCCTTGGCGCCAAAACCTGATCTTTTGCTCTTAGATGAACCCTTCAGCGCCCTCGAAGGACCGTTGCGTCGGGCGTTGAGAAGAGAGCTGAAAAAGCTTTTCGAAAGGGTCAAAACTCCAATTCTATACGTGACCCACGACATCGAGGACGTCTGCTCTCTGGCTAATAGGGTCTTTATCATGCGCGACGGATCGATAATGGCCGACCTCGAGGCAAGCAAGCTATGGGACCCTTTAAGTCAGGCTAACATTTGGCATTCCCTGGGATGGGGAACTTTAATACGAGGCGAAATAGAAATAAATGACGGCTATCACTGGTTCACATGGCAAAAGGGGAGGTTGAGGCTCTCGCCCTCCAAAGATTTGACCGCAGGTAGGGCGACGGTTTTCATCCCTCCCGACCAGATAAAACTCATTTACCCCAATCTTCCCGTGGATCACGAACTGCAACCTAACACACAGGAGGGAACGATAGTGGAGAAAATGGAGATAAACGGATCCGTCAGACTCTATATCTTCGGAGCCGGTGTAGAGTGGCATGCGGAGTACTCAAAAGATTCATACCTAAACCTAAACCTGCGGGAGGGACATCCCATATTATTCAGCATCAAACCGTCGAGCATAACGGTATTGACGGATGGGGAGTGTTGTTCTGCGAACTGATCGATAGCCCCTCCTTAAGAGCCTTAAGATGCATGGCCCTTCTCAAATGCAAAGTTTGTGATAGAATGAAAACACAAGTCCCGGGGGAGTCGGGTAACCGACTGAGAGGAAGCTTTTGACAGCTTCGACCCTTAGAACCTGATCCGGGTCATGCCGGCGGAGGGAAGGTAAAAAATTTTGCAATATCAATTTAAAGTATAGCCTTTCCCTGCATGCCGACTGATCCTAAAAGAGGAGGTCGGCAATTTTTGTTGAAGGTTTGCGATATCACAAAGACCTATCCGAACCTGACGGTGTTCAGAAATATAAATTTTTCCACGGAATGCGGAAGCTTTGCCGTCTTTCTAGGCCCCTCGGGGTGCGGTAAAAGCACTCTATTCAGAGTCATAGCCGGGATAGAAGGAAAGGACAGCGGCTATATCGAATGGAAGGGTGTGAAGGTTAGCGATCTGAAGGACGAAACCGCTATGATGCTGCAAAAGGACCTGCTTTTGCCCTGGTCCACCCTTTTGGATAACGTCCTGATCCCGGCAAAAGTCCTGGGCAAAGACCTTCAAAGAGAACGCAACAAGGCCATTGACCTCCTGTCCCGTTTCGGCCTGTCGGGATTTGAAGATTACTTTCCCTATCAAGTCTCGGGAGGAATGCGCCAAAGGGCGGCACTAGTAAGAACTCTTCTCTTCGACAGAGAAATACTGCTCCTTGATGAGCCTCTATCTGCCCTGGATGCCCTCACCAGGAGGTTGCTGCAGAAAGAAATCCTTCGCATCCAGCTCGAGTTTGAAAAGACCGTCCTGATGATTACTCACGATATCAAAGAGGCCCTCTTCCTCGCCGACAGGATATTTTTGCTGTCTCATCTGCCCACAGGAATCATCAAAGAAATAGACATGAGAGATATGCCTAAACCCAGACAAAGCCTGGGGCCAAAGTTTGCCGCTATGGAAGAGGAAATATTCTCAATATTGAGAGGTGAGCTGGTAGATGCATAGGAAGGCTCCCTTTCTTTTGATGACCTCCATCTTGGTCATATGGGAATTCTTGGTACGCCTTCTCGACGTACCCAAATTCATACTTCCCCCTCCCACAATCGTCCTACAGACAACTTTATTGCAGGCTCCTCTTTTAGCCGGCCATGCTCTCGTAACAGCCCTGGAGATTGGCCTGGGCTTATGTTTAAGCCTTGCCATATCGCTGCCGCTTTCGATAATCATGTTCAAACATCCCTCCATAGATGCCGCCTTAACGCCATTCCTGGTCGCCTCTCAGGCGATCCCCGTGTTTGCCGTGGCACCTCTTTTGGTCGTTTGGTTCGGCTATGGTCTTTTGAGCAAGATAGTCATGGCAACAATAGTGATCTTTTTCCCCCTTACGGTCTCCACATATTCCGGCTTTAAACAGGTCGATCCCGATCTGGAGATCATCTTCGACCTCCTCGATGCCCCCTTCCGAAAAAAGATGAAGCTTCTCTACTGGCCCGCTGCTCTGCCGTCCTTTTTTTCAGGACTTAAGGTTGCAGTGGCAGTGGCCACCATCGGAGCGGTTCTGGGAGAATGGGTGGGAGCTCAAAGGGGGTTAGGGTATTTAATGATTCAAATGAACGCAAGGCTGCGGACCGATATGCTTTTCGCCGCACTGGTTTGGCTAAGTTTAATGGGCATGGGGCTTTGGCTGTTGGTCAGCAGATTGGAGAAACGCTTTCTCTTCTGGCTTAACAACAAGGAATGACCGATTCGAGGCATAGGCTTTATTGGGTAACTGTAAATACATAATTATTCATGAATAGGAGGTTGTAAAAATGAAACGGTTATGTTTGACATTTTTGTTGATCCTGGCTCTTGCGGTCCCGGCGATGGGAAAGGAAATTACCCTGGTCCTGGACTGGTTTCCCAACGTGGACCACATTCCACTATATGTCGCACAACAGAAAGGATATTTCGACGAAGAGGGCTTAGAGATAAAGATAATGCCGCCATCCGAAAGCGCCGATGCTCTCAAGCTTGCAGCAGCAGGCAGGGCGGAATTGGGCATAAGCTACGAACCGCAGGCATTGGTAGCTGCATCGGAGGGGATACCCCTGCTTGTTGTTGGCAGACTTATCGGCCATCCTCTTTCCACAGTATTGTATATCGAAGGACGTGGCATCGAAAAACCTCAGGATTTGAATGGCAGATCGATGGGATATACTGTTGCCGGAATGGAAGATGTGTTGGCGAAGGCATTTTGCGAACTCAATGAAGTAAAGGATTACAACCTGGTGCATGTAGAATTTGCTATTATACCTTCCCTTGTATCGGGAAGAGTTGACTCAGTCATGGGCGGCTTTAGAAACTATGAAGTGGTGGAACTGGAATTAAAAGGCTACAAACCCGGTTATTTTGCCCTGGAAGAATACGGCTTTCCCGATTACGACGAATTGGTCGTTGTTGCCAACCCCGCTTTCGCAAAGAAAAATCCGGAAGCTATAAGATCCATCAGAAAAGCCCTTTCAAGAGCAACTGAATACACCTTAAAAAATCCGAAGGAGGCGCTTGCGGTATACTTGAAGGCCGTCCCGGAATCCGATGAGAAGCTCGAAAAGCTGGCCTTCGAGAAGACGCTGCCCTTCTATGCAGAAAGCCAAGTTTTAGATGTGGAACGCTGGAGGGCCTTTGCCGACTTTGCGCATAAAGTCGGCCTCATCGAGCGCCCCGTAGATGTGGAGCCTCTCCTGTGGAAGGATTAAAGATTCTGGAGAAGAAAGCAGGAATGTAAAATGGCAAAGCCCACGCTAAGAAATCTAATTTTAGCGGCCTTGTTCGCTGCAATGGCCGTTCTCCTTTCGGGATTGAGCATTCCCGTTGGTCCGACACGCTGTTTCCCCTTTCAGCATGCCATAAATGCCATAGCGGGAGTGCTTCTCGGCCCCTGGTGGGCAGGAGGCGCAGCGTTGACTACGAGCATAATACGAAACGCTTTGGGTACGGGGACTCTTTTTGCCTTTCCGGGGAGCATACCCGGCGCTTTGGTAGTTGGCATAACGGCAAAGGTCTTCAAGGACAAGAAACTGCACGCAGCTTTAACAGAGCCCGTCGGTACCGGCATCATCGGAGCGATTTTAAGCGTCTGCATCTTAGCTCCATCGATCGGCAAAGAAGCTACTTTATGGTTAGTGATGCCGGCTTTTCTCTTAAGCAGCGTTCCGGGTTCGCTGTTGGGCTTCGCTCTCCTCGTCGCTTTGGACAAGACGAGATGGTTTCAGAAAAACATTGGCAGAACGCTTTCATAATGCTAACCTTCTCTATATACGAGAGCGCAGAGGTGGTAATCTTTGGAATTCATCGACGTCATGAAGATGGGCGGTCCGTGCATGTACGCCATCCTGGCAGTTTCTGTCGTCGGGCTTGCCGTGGTATTGGAGCGGATTTGGTTTTACGCCAAGTCTTGGACGAACCCGGAATTACTGGAACGCAAATTGGGAGAACTTCTGTACAAGGGAGATGCCGAGGCAGCGGCTTCTTTGGTACGCGAAAAGGAGAGCTCCTTGCACCGTCTTTTTAGGGCAGCTATAGATCACTGGCTGGCGCCGCCAGAGGCATTGAAGATGTTGCTGGAACAAGAGGTTCGCCATGAGCTTTACAGATGGGAAAAGGGATTAACCCTTCTTTCCACAGTGGCCAGAGTAACGCCTTTGTTGGGGCTTTTGGGCACCGTCCTGGGAATTGTCGACGTCTTCCGCTCCGTCGCCGAATCGGAGGGCCCGACCAACATGGCCTTGCTTGCCTCGGGCATATGGGAAGCCCTGCTGACAACCGTCGCGGGCCTTGCGGTAGCGATACCTGCCGTTTTATGCTATTCCTGGTTTTCCTCCAACATCGATGCCCTCGAGGAGTCCCTTTGGAGGGGATCCGATTTCATTTTGCGGGAAAAGATGTTAAGGGGAAGGGCAGAACATGATTGACGTCAAAAAAATTTCGCTTTTTTTGTTCTTCCTGTGTATCTTCTCAATACAGACATTGGCTCCTCGTGCAGAGGTTGACGCAAAGGAAGGCTACAAAAGGATAGTCTCCCTCGCTCCCAGTATAACGGAGTCGCTTTATGCACTGGATTATTTCGATCGCGTGGTAGGGGTTACCGATTACGACACCTATCCCCCGGAGGTATCGTCCGTAAACAGTGTTGGAGGCAACGTCGACCCTTCCCTCGAGAAGATCCTCTACCTCAAGCCGGACCTGGTCATAGGAGAGAGGAGCTTTCACCACGATTTGCTGGAACACATCGAAAGCTTTGGAATAGATACCCTGGAGCTCACATTACACCACAGACTGGATGACGTAAATGAGGCATTTTTCGAGATAGCAAAAAAGGTAGGGAGGACCGATAGGGCCAAAGAAGTGTGGAAGGACATCGAAAGAGGATTAGCGGCCAGAAGACTCCATACGACAAAGACCTTGCAAAAAGAGGCATCTATGTTGGTGGTCGTGTGGCACGATCCTCTTATTGTCGCCGGCGGGTGGAGCTACATCGGAGACATCATGAAAGCTATAGGCATAAAAAATGCTGCCGAAAGCAAAGAATATTCCTTCCCCGCCATAAGCAGAGAGGAGCTTCTTTCCTACGATCCCGATGTTATATTTCTGGTCAGATCGAAAAAGGGAATGTCCACGACGGTTGAAGATTTCATAAAAACGATAGAAGGCCTCCCGATAAAGGCAAAGGAAGGGGGCGTGGTCTCCCTGGAAGCCGAGGTCCTCCTTCATCCAGGACCCAGAGTGCTTGAAAGCGCGGACATGCTTTTAAAGGCCCTGAGGCTGGGCCTCCGGGAGGGAGCGCTTAAATGAGATCGAAAAGGAGATCTTCCCCGGAAATAGAACTGACGCCTTTGGTGGACGTGGTGTTCCAATTGATAATCTTTTTCGTCCTGACGGCAGCCTTCGTCCAGGGAAGCATTACTGTATCGCTACCCGAGGGCACTGGTCTGCCGGTGTCTCAGACGCCCCTCGTCATAAACGTCGATCAAAATGGAGAAATCTTTGTCAACGACAAAAAAGCAGAAATTCCGGAAGCGGTAGACCTTGCCCGGGAAGTGGTAAGTCAAGGTAGGCCGATCCTCCTTGCAGGGGACAAACGGACGCCCTACGAAGCCATTGTCCGTGTATTGAACGCTCTCAAAGAAGGAGGAATCGACGAAATATCCCTCGCGGTGGGAGGAGGCGACAAGGGGACCCCATGATGGGCAATATCGGGAAATGGATAGGGGCATTGACCTTAAGTTTTTTGATTCATTTGGCACTTTTCTGGCACCTGGAAATCCCAAAGACTCAAGCTCTGCCACAAAGGACGGACACTGTCATTGCCGTCAGGCTTGCAAATGCGAACGAGGCCGATAAGACCTCAAGGATTGCAGAGGACAAAGATCCTGGCCCGACAAAACCTTCGTTGCCTGATAAGCCCTCAGAGACGGAGGACTACAAGACAAAGGAGG
The DNA here is from genome assembly GCA_002385485.1 of Acetomicrobium sp. UBA3949. Lineage (GTDB taxonomy): Bacteria > Synergistota > Synergistia > Synergistales > Acetomicrobiaceae > Acetomicrobium. Next base: position 16,441 of record DGDP01000071.1, read on the forward strand.
ACAAAGGGACTACAAAGCGAACAAAGGAACCTGCGTCCAAGAAGCCTTTGGCTGAAAAAGAAAAGAAAGCTCCGGCAAAGGAACGTGCTCCAGAGGATTTCGACGTAAAGGCCACAGACTCGACGGCATCGCCTGCAGAAGTGGCAAAGCCCCTCCCAAGGGAAAGCGACGGCAGCAATTCTCAACCTTCGCCACTTCAAGAAGGCCTTAAAGGCCAACCCGAAATCCCTTCAACTCTTTCCGACAAGCCCCAACAACCTATTGCAGTAGCCAGCGAACTTGACATCCTTCGAAGCGTCAAACCCCTCTATCCTCTTATATCCAGAAGACGAGGGGAAGAAGGAACTGTCATCGTTTATGTGAGACTTTCTTCCGACGGCAAGGTAAAGGAAGCCAGGATACATCGTTCCAGCGGTTTTGATTTGCTCGATGAAAGCGCCCCAAAGGCCATCAAACAGTGGGGATTTAAATCTTCGGAAGAAAAAGAGGTTCTAGTGCCGGTCGTCTTCAAGTTAAATCCCTAAGTGCCAGATAAATCGATCAAACTGTTCCTCATTCATAGATTATTAAAATGATTTTTAATTTAAATCAATAACCGCCAATTTTTTCCGATAAAAATTTCTTTTTATCGAAATGCAACAGCAAGATCAGGCAATATGAAGTATAATTAAAACAATCCATAAAATCTACATCGATAGAAGGAGGGTGATCTTATGTCAGAGGTAGAGAAAAAGAGAGGCTTCATGGGTTGGTATTTTGGATCGAATTTGCTCATTCGAATATTGCTGGGACTCATACTCGGTGTAGCGGCAGGATTGCTTCTTAAGGACAAGATACTTTGGGTGCAGCCTTTCGGGGATTTATTCATTAGACTCCTTAAAATGATAGTCGTTCCGGTAATACTCTTTAGCCTTATCGTCGGAACGGCGAGCATAAGCCCCTATCGCCTGGGCAGGGTAGGAATAAAAATAATCATCTATTATTTGTTAACCACAGTCTTTGCCGTTGTCATAGGCTTGATCTTTGCCAACATGTTTAAACCGGGTCTGGGGTTAGATCTGGCGGGCGCCGAAGCGGGAGGGTTTGAACTGAAAAGACCTTCCCTGGTGAATACTTTCTTGAACATAGTGCCGACAAATCCCGTCGAGGCCTTGTCCAAGGGAGATGTGTTGCCCATAATCTTTTTCGCCCTGCTCTTTGGAATAGGCCTTTCCCTGTTACGGGAAAGCGAAAAGGAAGAGCTCAGAACATCGGCTAACATCGTATATAATTTCGCCAACGGAGCTGCAGAGGTAATGTACAAGATCGTAAGGGGGATAATGGAATACGCTCCCATCGGCGTGTTTGCTTTAGTAGCTGTGGTCCTGGCGAAGGAGGGCCCGAGGGTCATAGGACCCTTAGCGACGGCAGTGGGCGCGGAATATCTAGCTATTGTAGTCCACGTAGCGGTAGTTTACGGGCTAATACTCCGGTTTTTTGGATTGCGCCTCAGCAAGTTTCTGGCTCACGCAAAGGAAGCCATGATAACAGCCTTTGTAACGAGAAGCAGTAGCGGGACATTGCCGGTATCCATGGCCTGCGCTGAAAATATGGGCATATCCAAAGGCACCTACTCCTTTACGCTCCCCCTTGGAGCCACCATCAATATGGACGGTACGTCTATTTATCAGGGAGTTTGCGCTCTCTTTATAGCTTTTGCCGTTGGTCATCAATTGTCCCTTTCGGACCAGTTGATAGTAATAGTAACAGCCCTGCTTGCCTCCATAGGCACAGCCGGAGTGCCGGGTGCAGGTGCTATTATGCTGCTTTTGGTGTTAAATTCCGTGGGTTTGCCCGTAGAACCCGGAACGCCCGTAGCTGCTGCTTACGCAATGATATTGGGTGTTGACGCCATATTTGACATGGGAAGGACCTGTATTAACGTAACGGGAGACCTCGTTGGAACCAGCGTCGTCGCAAAAAGCGAAGGTGACCTGGATATATCTAAATGGTCTTAAGCTCAACAAGTAAGAGGGAGAAAAATCTCCCTCTTACTTGTTTGTTTATTGATGATCCGTAACTTCGTCTCCCTTCAAAGCAAGCCACTTGCCCCAATCGATCCCTACGGGACCGCTGCAGACGTATATAAGCATGTAAGCCAAAGGGGCCTTTTCCTTCAGCAATATCGAAAGGGTTATAAAACAACTGAGCAAAAAAAGGAGCCTGAGAACATTTATGTTATCCCTGCTCAACTGCTTCAGGCTTCCGTAGGGTATGTTCGAGATCATCAGGGCCCCGGTCCCCGTTGCTATTATTGCAGCCCCCAGGGAGGGCAAGATCACGCCCGAAATAACGAAGGAGGTCAAAAACAAACCCGCGGCAGGGATTGGAAGACCCTGAAAGCTTCCGCTTGTATGTACCACATTAAATCTGGCTAACCGCAGTGCCCCGCACAATACGAAAAAGGCAGTTCCAAGGGCACCCAGGATACCGCTTGATGCGTATAAATATGAGACATAAAAAATCAGGCCGGGCACAACTCCGAAGCTGACCACATCGGCCAAGCTGTCAAATTCCATCCCAAACGCGCTGTCCCCTCCCAACGACCTTGCCACCTTTCCGTCCATCAAATCGAAAAATGCGGCCATGAGGATCAACCAGGCGGCCGGCATCAGGTGATTATGAAACACCAAAATCAATGACATGATGCCACATAAAATATTTCCGCTCGTGATCATGTTAGGAAACAATTTGCGCAGGGAGATGGGTTTTTTTAACATTCTCTTTCTATGAATTTTTCTGTCCAACGACATCACTCCCTTCATCCTCTAAAACCATGCCTATAACGCTGCTTCCGGCCTTGACCCTATCGCCAATCTTTACGATTGGCTTTACGGAAGGCGGAAGATAAACATCGACTTTTGAACCAAATTTTATCATGCCATAGGCTTGTCCCTTGGCCATGAATTGATCCACCTTCACTCTACACGCTATTCTCCTTGCCAGCAAGCCTGCAATCTGCACAAGCAAAACATTACCATATTTTGTCTCGAGACCGGTATATAACCTTTCGTTGATCTCCGAGGACTTGGGAGCAAAGGCCACCAAATGTTTACCCTTCCGATATTTCAAAAAGGATATCTTCCCTCCATAGGGAATGCGATTCACGTGCACGTCGGCCACCGTCATGAATATGCCTATCTTGGCAGAATTACCGACGAAGGGAATGTCAGTGCTTTCAACCTCTACGACCTTCCCATCCGCTGGACTTACAAAGGCTAGGGGGTCACTTGGAACGTCGACATGGGGCTCCCTGTAAAACCACGCCAAAAATAACGCACACAACCCCATAATACCCCCCAAGACAGGAGATATAAGCCAAGCGCCGCAGGCCATAAAAAGAGCTGCTGCGATCGGGACTGTCCCCTCTGGAGCTATCTTCATGCTAGACTTCCTCCATGGCATCGTCTCGAACTATCGTAATATCTGCCACGCTATCGCCTTGGTCAAGCCTTACCAAAATGCTTCCCGTCGCCGTTCGGGAAAGCACGGGAACATCTTTAACCGCTATCCGCGTCACACGCCCTTTACTAGTAACTATCATGACCTCATCATCTTCAGTCACGCTCCAGGCGCCTACAAGCAATCCCGTGCGGTTCGACAGCCGCATAGCTCTCACCCCCGAGCCGCCTCGGTGATGTAGAGGAAATTCGTCGAAGGAAGTGCGCTTGCCGACGCCCTTTTCGCTAATAAACAATATCGCCATTCCTTCCTGCAGGGGTTCGCATCCAACCAATACATCGCTTTCCGACAGCCGTATGGCGCGCACGCCCCTGGCCTGTCGGCCCATTGGACGAAATTCCTGCTCGCTCGTCCTCAGTGCCTGGCCCTTGGCAGAAACGAACAAAAGCTCGTCTTCGCCGGATGTAAACCGTACCCTGGCTATGGAATCTCCGTCGTCCAAGGTAATGACCCGCCGGCCGGCACGGGTCAGGTTGGCCAATTCGCTAACATTGAGCCTCTTGGCAATTCCCCTCTCGGTCGCAAAGAATACGAACCTGGCTCCATGCATCGTGTCCTCTTTTATTGCCACAACGCGCTCATTTTCCTCCAGAGTAAAAAAGGAGCTCACATGTTTGCCTTTCCCGTTTTTCGGTTCGGGGAGCAAATATCCCTTTATGGCAAAGACACGCCCCTTGCTCGTGAAAAGGAATATGTCATGGTGAGTTGTAGTGGCAGCGAACATCTCCACTTCATCGTCTTTTTGTTTTAACCCTTTGATGCCTTTGCCGCCCCGTCCCTGCAGATGATAGTCTCCTAAAGAGGCGCGCCTTAAATAACCGTCCTTGCTCAAAACTACGACTATGTCCTCCTCAGGTATAAGTTCGTCGTCTGCCACTTCGACTAACTCGTCTACAATTTCGGTCCTCCTGGCATCGCCGTATTGTCTCTTGAGCTCCGCCAGCTCCTCTTTGACTACAGAATCCAACACGCTGGGATTTTCAAGGATGGAGTGGTACATCTCTATATCCTTAAGAAGATGTCTCAACTCTTCTTCTAATTTGCTCCGTTCCAGGTTGGTGAGACGCTGCAATCTCATGTCGAGTATTGCCTGTGCCTGTAATTCCGTGAAGCCAAAATTATCCATGAGCCCTACCCTTGCTTCCTGAGCATCCTTGGATCTTTTGATAAGAGCAATAATCTCGTCTATCATATCCAGGGCCTTTACCAGTCCCTCCACTATATGGGCCCTTTCCTCCGCCTTCCTGAGGCGATAATTTGTTCTGCGACGAACGACATCTCTCCTGTGATCCAGAAATATTTTGAGAAGTTCTATTAATCCGAGCTCCCTCGGCACCCCGTCCACAAGGGCCAGGTTAATGACGCCAAAGGTGGTTTGAAGAGGCGTTCTGCTGAAAAGCTGCTTCAAAACCAGATGGGGATCTGCATCTCTTTGAAGCTCTATGACGACCCTTATTCCGTCTCTGTCCGATTCGTCTCTTAGGTCAGCTATCCCGGTCAGATGACCCTCCTGTACGCCCCTTGCTATTATTTCGATCAACGTTACTTTGTTGACCATATATGGGATCTCTGTCACTATAAGGCTCGTCTTTCCGCGCTTCATCTGCTCGATGGAGACTCTTCCGCGGAGGATGATCTTGCCCCTTCCCGTCCTGTAAGCGTTTATGATGCCTTCCCTTCCGGTTATCGTTCCTCCCGTCGGGAAATCAGGCCCCGGCATGACTTCAATTATGTCTCCGAGCTCGACATCCTCTCCTCTGTCTATCAAAAGGCAGAGGGCATCCACCACTTCCGATAAATTATGGGGAGGGATGTTCGTAGCCATGCCTACGGCAATTCCCGAGCTGCCATTGACCAGAAGATTTGGAAGTAACGACGGCAAGACGAGCGGTTCCTGCAAAGTTTCGTCGAAGTTCGGGCCCCAGTCTACCGTGTCTTCGTTTATGTCTCTCAGCATCTCTTCGCCCAGCGGAGAAAGCCTGGCTTCAGTATAACGCATAGCCGCGGGGGGATCGCCATCTATCGAACCGAAGTTGCCCTGTCCGTCCACCAGTGGATAGCGCATGGAAAAGTCTTGGGCCATTCTGACCATGGCATCGTATATGGCCGCGTCTCCATGGGGATGATATTTTCCCATGGTCTCTCCGACTATCCTGGCCGATTTTCTGTAGGGTTGGTTTGACCTCAAGCCCAATTCCATCATCGCGAAAAGTATCCTTCGCTGTACGGGTTTCAGGCCATCCTTCGCATCGGGCAAAGCCCTGCCCACGATTACGCTCATGGCATAATCGAGATAACTCAGCTTTATTTCTTCTTCTATCGGTAATCTAAGCACTTTACCTATATTGCTGCTTTCTGCCATTTCGATACCTCCAACGAAAAGATGGGACTGTCAACAATAAAGAAGCGACGGCGTAGCTAAAAGTCCGTCGCTTATGAATCATATTTTAACATATTTTTACCTTTTTTACCTCGAGGGATGGTATTTTACCATTTGTTGTGATGAACCCTTTGGTTGTCGTAACCGCTATGGGGTTCCTTGCTTTCTGCAGGATATCCTATGGCAGCTATGCCTAAAACGTTGATATGTTGCGGTATCCCCAAAACCTTCCTTATAGCTTCAGGACGACCAGGGGAGTTATTGACGCCAAGCCACACCGATCCAAGCCCCAATGCCTGCGATGCCAGCAGGATGTTTTGCATTGCAGCTGAACAATCCTCTTCCCAATACCGTTTTGCAAAATCGCTGATGGAAGGATCGCCACAGACGACGACGGCAAGTCCCGCTTCATGAAGCATCTTTCCGTAAGGATGAGCCTCAGCCAATGCATCGAGCAATGATCTTTCGTCCACGACGACAAAATGCCAGGGCTTTGTACCTCCCGCCGTAGGGGCTGCCTGTGCGCATTCCAAAATTATCTCCAATTTTTCCGGTTCAACCTTTCTATCCTTTTGAAACTTCCTTATGCTCCTTCTGTCCAATATTACCTTTATAGCGCGATCCTCTCGCAAAGACATCGTAAACACCTCCCAAACAAAATTTTGTCGATCCTCAAATGGGCTACAGATGATAATTATACTGCACTTTTTAAGGATCAACTTTCAAGGCAAAGCAACAGCCTCAGTATCTAATTGCATTGGCCTTTTCCGATATCCCCTCGAAACAAGATCGCAGAAAAGGCGCAAATTCCGGAAGCAAAGGAACGGTATCGCCTTTCAAGTTAGAGGCGGCAATCCTCTTGTCTCGAGGAAAAAACGCTGCGGCTTCTACCCCTATGGACTCAAGTGATGCCTTGACGTTTTCAATTACATCATCATCGGCCATATTGACAACCGCCACCATCGGGCGATCCACTTCCTTTGCCAAATTGCTCATAAACTTGACCATTTCCAATGATTCGTGGGAGGGCTCAAGAACTACAAGAAAAATATCGGCGCTTCGCCAGATGCCGCGCCCAATATGCTCTATGCCTGCCTCGCAGTCCACCAAAATCCACCATCCGGGAGCATGCAGCCTCGTAAGAAACCCCTTCTCCAGCGCTCCCATGGGACAGGCGCATCCCTCGTCAGGTTGGCGAATTTTACCTATGGCCAAAAAGGCATAATCGTCCCTCCTGCTAACGCAGGTTCGCGGCAAATCGTCAACGTGGATCTTGGCATCCTCGTCGAACCCACCCTTTTTGTTGTCGAAGACGACTTTTTTTACGGCAACCCTTCCTCCTAGATCGTCCATCAACGTGCTCTTGGGAGCACTGAGCCCAAGCATCCTATAGAGGCTTCGGTTGCTTTCGTCGGCATCTATTACCAACACTCGCATCCCTTCCGAGGCCAAAAATTTGGCAAACATTGCGGTTATCGTGCTCTTCCCGCTCCCACCGCGACCGCAGACAAAAACCTTCGTCATAATAGAAGTGACACCCCCCGTTTCTCTTTTATCTCCGGGCTCGATCGAATTTTCTTTAAATTTCGGCCATGGGCGGAACTTCACTGAATATCTTCTTCTCTAATTCCCTGCCCTTCGGCGTTGCCGCCAACCCTCCCTTAGATGTCTCCCTCAAGCTTTCCGGCAAGGCCCTCCCAACTCTTCGCATTGCATCAATGACCTCGTCGGGAGGAATTACGGACCTGATACCGGCCAAGGCCATGTCGGCACAAAGCGATGCCAGGGAGACCAAAGTGCCGTTTCTTTTTATACAAGGCACCTCCACCAAACCCGCCACGGGATCGCACACCAAACCCATCAAGGATTTTATCGTCAAAACTGCAGCATGGGCCGAGGCCTCAGGACTTCCTCCCTCAAGATAAACCAAAGCTGCCGACCCCATGGCTGCAGCAGCGCCGCACTCGGCCTGACAGCCGCCTTCCGCCCCCGCCAAGGTGGCTCTCTTCTGAATGACCTCGCCAACACCGCCTGCAACGATCAGGGCTTTTACCAGCATATCTCTGGAAGGCCCATACAAATCCCGATAGGCAAATAACAAGCCCGGCAATATACCGCAGCTTCCGGCAGTGGGAGCGGCCACTATGCGCCCCATACTCGCGTTATACTGAGACACGGAAAGCGCTATGCGAGAGGCCCTGGTTATGAATTTGCCTGAAAGGGGAATATCCCTTTGAGCTATGTACCGTTCAAACCTGCGCGCCTCATCTTCCATCATACGTCCTTTGAACTCCGCATTAATCGCTGAATTTACCGATTGTTCCATAGCATCGAACATGTACGACATATTTGCGTATATGAGATCCTCGCTCTTTCCGCTTTCACGGCTTTCCAGTTCCACTACGGCTTCGTGGAATTCAAGGTCGACTTCACAAAGTTTCAGTATCTCTTCGAAAGACCTCATCTGACATCACTCTCCGGAGAGGGGATAAAGATCACGCGCATCAAGGCCGAATGGGAATTTAAGATCTCATCTTTCGTGCTCTCTTTCAATTCGCCGTCAATTTCTATTACCATTGCGGCCCTGCCTCCGCGCCCCTGTCGATGCAACCGCATTGTAGCTATGTTAAGACCCTTTTCTGCCATTACGCCTGCAACGGCAGCAACTACTCCCGGCTGATCTCTATGAAAGGTTATTATAGCAGCCAAATCTCCGCTTAAGGAGATGGAAAATCCATCTATCTCCTTAAGCTCTATCACGCCACCGCCCAAGGAAGCTCCCACCAATTCCATTGTCCTATCCTCTTCATATATGACGAACCTTACGGAATTGGGGTGGGCTCCATCGATGGATTCGCCAAAAAAGCGATATTCCAATCCCCTCTGTCGGGCGATCTCAAGGGCATCTCTTATCCTTTCATCATCGGGCATAAATCCGAGAAGACCGCCGATCAGCGCTTTATCCGTGCCGTGTCCCCAATATGTGGAGGCAAAACTGCCTCTTAAAAATATGTCGACTTTATTGACCTCTCCGTTCCATGCTCTTCTGGCAAGCCTGCCCAGCTTGGCCGCACCCGCCGTATGGCTCGAAGAAGGCCCAACCATCACAGGTCCTATTATGTCCAACAACGCCATATTCCTCACCTTCCGCTTAAAGACTGTTCAACCCCTATTCCGTATTGTGAATTTTATCATAAAAATTAAAGAGCTAAAACCCTACCGGACCGACAACTACGTCGAAGACAAAGGACCGCACCTGGGCGGTCCTTTGCTAAACTTCAATATTTCCTGCCGTTGCGGAAAAATTCCATTAAAAGAGATGTTCAAAGGTCAGATATACTCTTCGTTCTGGGCCGATGAACCCGCCAGTATCAACGATGTAT
>DGDP01000071.1:25967-28344 GCA_002385485.1 Acetomicrobium sp. UBA3949
ACTACTACGAAATCATCATCTGCCGGGCCATCGTATGCATAGCTAATACCTTCAATTATCGAAGGATCTATATCACGTTGGCCATAATAATGAGCGCTTAAGCTTGCAAACCATGGACTGTTATCGTAGTTAAGCTCGCTGTAAAGTTCCAACTGGGGGGTACCACCTTTTCTCCACGGATGATCAGCAGATGGTTTTTCTTCTGGCCTTTGCCAGGTAATTCCATTGATCCAACTTAAGTTAGAAGTGAGGGATTTTTCGAATTGCCCTTCAATGCCCCAGGAACGAAACTCTGCTAAGTTTACATTTTTTCCGTAATAAACCTTTGGGTTAGGATCAAGATCCTGCCATTTTATCTTGTCATCCATTTCAATATAGAATAAATCTACGTTCCACCTATTATTTGGATCTTTCACACCGATATCATAAGAATAACCTTTTTCAGGAAGCAAATTGGGGTTTGGCTCAGTCATGGATTCCTTTGCATACAATTGATATAGACTAGGCATGGCAAAAAATTTGCCTGCCGTTAAATACCACAGCTTTCCGCTGGCATCCTGCCTATAAAAAGATATCTTCGGCGTAAACTCTGATTCGTCCTTCCCACCATCAACATCCCAATTTTCATATCTCAAACCTACGTCTATAAGGACATCACCCAACGCAAAGGAGAACTGCGCGAAGGGAGCGATATTATATCGTTCCCCTTTGTAAGAAAATTTGTCTATTGAATAAGTTTTTTTGTCATTATCAACTATCAAACCATCACCATTCGCGGAAAGTTTTTCAAAGCGATATGCAACTCCCCAGGCAAGCGGCACCTCTCCGATCGAAGATTTTTGAGTAAACTCTAAACCCCAAATGTCTTCATTGTAATCATATGGAAGGAATCTTTTTACCTTTTCTGAAGAAAAATCATGATAAAAAACTTCAGTTCCTCCTTGGATATATTTCTTATCAAGGAAATGCGCATAGGCTATTACTTCATTTTTAACGTCTGCATATCTCAAATAAAATCTCTTATAATCGTCCTCTTGTTTGTCGATCAGGGGGTTACCTGCATCCCACTTTGAATCGTATGAACCGAAATCGGCGCCAAATCGCCAGTTTCCCCTTGAAAGGTTAACACTTGCCGAATCTTCGTCGTAATCAAGCGCTTTAAGCATTCTGTTCAAATAAGAGTCATATCTGATGGATACCTCGCCTTCTTCTTTGTGATTGTACCGAATCCCAATGTCAAACATTTCTCCTTTAATCCCCGCCATGGCGGAATACCTGCGCCAGTCGTTGCTGCCGCCTTCAGCTATGATTGACGTCTTGTACTTATCGGGCGTCTTGGTGATGATGTTTATGACACCAGCAGCAGCCATGGAACCGTAAAGCGCAGATCCGGCGCCTTTGACGACTTCAATACGTTCAACCGATTCCAAGGGAATGGACCTTAAATCAGCCGTGAACCAATTGTCGTAACTTACCGGCATAAAGGGAATCCCATCCACTAAGACCAAGACCTCGAGGTCCAGGCCTCGCATCTTTATCCTATCCTCTTGTGTCCACGAATTTTTCCTCAAGGTAGATATGCCGGGAATTTTATCCAACATCTCACTCAAAGTCCTGGCTCCGCTTCTTTCGATCTCCTCTGCCGTGATCACGTATGTAGCCTGGGGGACCTCATCCAGAGATTCGGCCAATCTGCTTCCGGTCACAAGTTCTGGGGCCACAGTGATAGGTTCTTCCTGCGCTAAAACTTCGCCCGTAACACTTAAAAGAAAAAGAACGCCTAAAAAAGCTGCTAACTTTGAAAACCGTAAAATTAACCTCACATGCCTTCCCTCCATTCGTTACATCAGATCTATTAAAATTAAAAAAGGGGTAACCTGCCATAAATCGACAGGTTACCCCTTTTTCCCTGCCACGTCACGCCCCCGCACGACGCTGGCACTACTATCATTTCGGTCGGTCTTCTGGTTTCTCTTCTTCCTACTTTTCGCGCCTTCCCACCTAAAGGCAGTGGCAATATTGCGATTTCGTCAGAGTTACAGCGGCGGGGCCACACCGGACTTTCACCGGTTTCCCGTTACCGAAACGATCATGTTATTTTATTTTTTCCGCTTACTATCTTAGCCTCCGAATTTCAAAAAATCAACTTGCTCAATAAAATTGACTTTTTAGATGATCCTTTGTATTTTTAAAGCAAACTCGCACAATGACAGATCGCTAAAATCACACGCTGGATTTAAAACTAAATAATTCCCCTTTCTTTTAGAAATTCTCTGGCTACTTGAGCAGGATCTTTGCCTTCGCCGTCAACCTTGTAGTTTAATTTTTGCATGTCCTCATCGGTTATTGAGTTTGCAAGTTTGTTAAGGGCCTCAGC
>DGDP01000071.1:28567-30120 GCA_002385485.1 Acetomicrobium sp. UBA3949
TTGAGGTTATGGGCTACAAGCAATCCATCGGTAGCAAAAGCGCTTATAACTTGGACTAGATCGTTGTCAATCGCGGCATACATTAGGCCTACATCCATAGCCTTTGCTTCTTTGAAGGAAAAACCGTAGGCCTTTTTAAAGCCAGGATATCCGTCAGGACGCTCCATGAATTCCATGGTGCAACCAAAGATTAATTGATCAGCAAATTTAGCCAGATCGGAGAAAGTCTCTATGTTGTTTTGCTTTGCAAATTCCTCCTTAACGGCAAGGGTATAGGTGTTATTAAAACCCCAAGGCTCAAGCCAAATCAGGTTCCACCTATCTTTAAATTCCTTTTTCACCGTCTCATATACTTTTTGAGGGTCGGTCTTCGCTTCCATTTGAAGTATATTGACTAAGCCAGTGCCCGTATATTCGACGTAAATGTCGATGCCGTTGTTTGCGCTTCCTCTTTTTAATGCCTCAAAACAGACGTTAGTGCCTCCCAAATGCAACTTTTTTTCGACTTTTAAATTGGTCTGTGCCTCGAGTAATTCGGCTGCAATATTGCCCACTACCATCTGCTCGGTGAAATTTTTGGAGCCCACCACGATGATCCCTGAGGCGGGGCTTGCGCCATAAGCCAGACCGCTAAAAGAAACGATATGAGCGAAGGCAAAAAGAATTGCTAACATTATTAACGTGTACTTTTTCACTTAAATCTCCTCCTGCTCTTTTATTTTTTCTTTATCCCCTTGGGCGTTACCGCCCGTTCTAAAATATTTAACAAATAATCCACGATCAAAGTCAGTACCATGGCCGGAACAGCACCCGTAATTATCATTTTGTTATTGACCATGGAAATGCCGCGATATATCAGCTGGCCAAGACCACCAGCGCCAATTAAGGCAGCGATAGTTGTTAATCCTACCGCCGTAACTGCAGATATCCTCACCCCGGTCATTATTACAGGCAAAGCCAGGGGTAGTTGTACCATTCGCATCAATTGCCAGTTCGTCATGCCCATTCCCTTTCCTGCTTCTAAAATTGCCCTGTCAACGTTCGTTAAGCCAGTGTAGGTGTTCTTTATGATCGGAAGTAGGGAATACAAAAATATCATGACGACCGATGGTTTAGAGCCAATCCCCATGATAGGAATTAAAAAGCCCAAAAGCGCCAAACTGGGCAATGCTTGAACGGCATTGGCAATTCCGACGACTATGCCAGCGACTTTCTCAAATCTGGTTATCGCTATACCCAGCGGAACAGCAAACAAAATTGCCAGGAAAACCGCTGTGAATGTCAGATATATATGTTGACCCGTTAAAGATAAAATTTGATCCTGTCTTTCAAGCATAAAACTTATGTATTCGCTCAAAATATTCATAATTATCACGCCTTTAAAAATAGTTTTCGCCCAAAACGTTAATTAAAGAACTCCTGGTTATCAAACCCACCAAAACGCCCTCTTCATCCACAACCGGGATATAACCAATCTTCTTCTCTGCCATTATTTTCAACACTTTTGATAGTGATTCATCTGGAGGAACGTGTATGACATCTTTTGTATATAT
>DGDP01000071.1:30125-31035 GCA_002385485.1 Acetomicrobium sp. UBA3949
TCCTCTAAATACTTTTTTTCATCAAATCGTTCGCTGATATCCCTTGCCGTTGCTATTCCAAAAAGTTTATTATCCTCATCTACAATTAACACGCTGTCAACTCCGTGGCTTCTCATTATCTCAACAGCCTGAGCCAACGTTCTTTTGGGATGTGCTTTCACAGGATCCTTTATCATGACATCTTCCGCTGTCATGAGTTCAGGCGAACTCAACAAACGTTTTTTCCCAATAAATTCTTCAACAAATCCATGGGCTGGACTTTTTAACAAAACCTCGGGAACGTCAAATTGTAAAATTTGACCGTCTCTCATTATACAAATCCTGTCTCCCAACTTGAGGGCTTCATCGATGTCGTGGGTTACAAAAACTATAGTTTTGTGAAGCTCCTGTTGCAGGTTAAATAGTTCTTCTTGAAGTTGTTCCCTCGTAATGGGGTCTAAAGCGCTAAACGGCTCGTCCATGAGAACTATCTCCGGATCGGACGCCAGAGCCCTCGCCACGCCCACACGCTGTTGTTGTCCCCCTGAAAGTTCACTTGGGTACCTATCCATGAATTCTGCCTCTGGCATTCCAACAAGCTCCAATAGTTCCCTAACACGCTTTACCCTCTTTTCTTTGGGCCATTTTTTTAAAAAAGGCACGAGCTCAATGTTTTCGCCCACAGTCATATGAGGAAACAAGCCTATTTGCTGTATTACGTATCCGATGTTCCTCCGAAGTTCGATGGGATCTAATTCCCCAATATCTCGCCCTTCTATAAAAATTTTCCCGCCCGTGGGCTCTGTCAATTTGTTTATCATCTTTAACGTGGTTGTCTTGCCACAACCACTGGGGCCTATAAGTATTGTGATTTCGCCCCTTCGCATCTCAAGATCGATGCCCCTTAGAACCTGTCTCTTATACACATTCT
>DGDP01000147.1:0-4641 GCA_002385485.1 Acetomicrobium sp. UBA3949
TTATGCGAGTCAAAAAGTTGCAGGAGGTGAAGCTGATGCATGACCTGGCAGCAAAGTGCGCAGACATGATAAAAAAGGCACAAAAAATATGTCTGCTTAGCGGAGCAGGCATATCCACAAATGCCGGGATCCCCGATTTCCGTGGGCCAAAGGGGTTGTATCGCACGGCCGGTGTAGATAACCCGGAGAGGATATTTGACATATCCTATTTTCATCGTGACCCCTCACTTTTTTATAAATTTCACAAGGAATTCTTGAAGGCCCTTCAACAGATAAAACCGACCTTCGCGCATTATTTCTTCGCAAAGCTGGAGGAAAAAGGGAAATTAATAGGCATAATTACCCAAAACATCGATTCCCTCCATCAAAGGGCCGGGGCAAAAAAAGTTTACGAAATCCACGGAGGCGTATGGGAAAGTTATTGTCTCAAATGTGGTAAAAAATTTAATTACGAAGAAAGTTTTAAGAAAACCATGGAAGAAGAAATCCCCCACTGTGATAGTTGTGGAGGAGTAATAAAACCGGACATTGTCTTTTTCGGCGAGCCCGTTAAATACCTTGACAAATGCATTGAGCTCGCGAGGGAAAGCGACCTATTCTTCGTTGTCGGCTCATCCCTTGTGGTTACTCCCGCGGCTCTGATTCCAGCCGAATGTAAGGGGAGTATAGTAATAGTAAACAAGGGTGATTTTTCCACCGCCTATCTTCCAATGGACAAGGTAGACCTGGTAGCCGACGAGGACATTGATGCATTCTTCAAATCTATTGACGAACATCTAAAACACGATTAGGAAGTGTCTAACATGACGAAAGTGCAAATTATGTCACTGTTTACGGTTCTCCTTTTCTTTCTTTCTCCTAGCCATATCGAAGCAAACGTTCTTCCCGTCAAGATATATGTCGATGAAGTCAAAAATGAAACAGAGCTTAAAATATATGAGGATCGGTTTGCAATAGCCCAAGACATTCTTCCGGAAAAAATTAAAAACGAATTTATCAGATTACTCAAGCATTCACCCTTAATCGATGTCGTACCTGTTGATTCACACGACTCAACAATGGCAAAACTTTCTCTAAGCGGTTTTGTGCCCAAACGAAGTGATAATTTGGGCACAACTACAAAGGCCAAAATACACCTAAGAGCTGAATATTACGAACCGGGAAGCACCCAACCTAGAAGATGCGAATACTTCGTTACAGATTCAAGATGGAAACCACTTTATGAGGAGGATGTTTTCAAAACACCCTGGTGGGATCGTTTTGAAAAGACCATCTACTGGCAAGGGATCAAAAAGGCGCTCAGGGAAGCAAAAGATGACCTTTATGCCGCTCTTGCAGGTCAAGGTGTTAGGGGACGAATAATAGAAGCATCCGACCAGAGAGGACAATTTGGTCAAAAGAGGTTCTTTTGCAATTTGGGCTTTAGGGATTCTATCGGCAAAGGCGATACTTTATTGGTAATCAATCAGCGCAGATTAAATTCAGGATACGACTATTACGAAATAAAAGGAAGATTAAAGGTCATCACTGCATATGAAAATTTATCACTCGTAGAAGCGATCGAGGAAAACCCCAAAGACCCCATCTTGTCGGGAGACGCTGTGCTGCTTTCTATCAATTAAACTCTTTAGTTTCCTTAAAACATTTCTCACATATCCCGTAAACTAAAAGTTGCTTTCCTTCGACATGACACCCCGGAGGAACTTCCACAAAGGGAAGCTTGTCTCCTTGCAAACATTTCATGTTCCCGCACTTTAGGCAATAAAAATGGGGGTGGCCTCCGGGGCACCCCGGTTCGTCAAGTTCGTGAATGCAAAAGTACCATCGACCATCTATGCCAAGCACCTTATGCACTATGCCCGCTTCAACCAAGATGTTTAAAGATCTGTACAATGTAACCCTGTTAATCTCACTTAAAAGAACGTTTGTCTGTAGATCACCGTGCGATACGGGTTGCCCTGCCATCATTAGCGCTTCGCAAATGAGAATTCTCGCTTTTGTGGGCCTTATGCCAAAAGTTTTTAACGTTTTCTTTACATATTCTCGATTCAACATTTCAACATTTGACCCCAAAAGAACAGTTAGGAAAAGAACATGTCGAGCAACGCCTGCACAGGCCACCTATGCCAAACCTCGAGATCTCCTCGAAGGTTGGAATCAGTCCGGCAAATATCCTAGGCAAAACCAGGTCTAGACTGGTCCATTCATCGTGGACGACACACGCAGGCGCTCCAATGATGACTTTTTCTCCCTTCATTCCCACCATAAGCATTGAGCCTGGCAATACAGGTATACCCTTGAATTTTACCTCGTCGCAGGTCTGTGCAATGGCTCGCGGAGTATTATCATCGGCATCGACGCTCATGCCCCCTGTACAGATGATCAAATCTGCTCCACTATTTAAAAAGTTGCGTATTGCTTCTACAATCTCGTATAGGTCATCTCCTGCGATGCTTTGTCCCAGTAAACTCCCTCCGAAATAAGCTACTTTTCTTTCAAGCTTAGGCCTGAAGGCATCCTTTATTATTCCGCTTTTTATTTCCCCTCCAGTTGTTATCAATCCGACCTTGAGAGGGTTGTAGGCCCTAACCTCAAATGTAGCCCCTACACGCAGAGCCCTTTCAAGCTGCGCTCTCTTAACGGCAAGTGGCAAAATCCTAAAACCCGCCACCATGTCTCCCGGTTCCACCATCGTGTAGGGATATAAAGTAACTACCACCCAGTCGGGATCGCTATTTATCATATTTACTTTATCGGGATCGAAGTAAAGAAGCCCTCTGAAGTCGGCTATTAAATTACACCTTCCCTCGCTTGGGGCTGTTAATTTCAATCCCTTTCCGCATATTGCCGACCCTAAAGCTAAAGCAGCATCGTCTTCATGCACTTCATCTTCTTCTAATTCCAGAATAGTTAAATGTTCTTTGCCCATAGACCTTAAAATCTCTATGTCCTCTTCTTTGATGACATGTCCTTTCTTGAAACGAGGCCCCTTATAACCCATATCCACATCTATTTTCGTCAAGTCATGAGATAAAATATGATTTATTGCCTGGTTCAAATTTACAATTTTTTTGCGCACTTTCAAAATCCTCCCTATCGACCGTTTTCCCTTCACAATCCCGCCTTTGCCTATAGTCAGACTATGTGTATATTTTATAATAAAACGAAACACAACTGGAGGAGGTAATCAAAATGGATCTGACAATCATCGAATCTCTTAAGAAATCCCTTGAGACGGGGGAAAAATGTGTATTATGCACAATAATAGACGAAGAAGGTTCGACGCCAAGAAGCGTCGGATCAAAAATGCTGGTATGGGAAAACGGGTCGATAGTTGGGACAATAGGCGGAGGCGTATTGGAATATCACGTTATACAGGAAGCATTGAAGTTGTTCCGTGAGGACAAAACAACTGCTCTTTACAGCGAAGAATTTACGGCCACAGAGGCAGATGACCCAAAAGCCGCCTGTGGCGGTAAAACGACAGTATTTCTTGAACTTATCGGGAGAAAAAAAGAACTCATTATTTTTGGAGCCGGACATGTAGGAAAAGCCATAGCCCGGGTCGCTAGTTTTCTAAATTATTCAGTAACCTTGTGGGACGAAAGAGAGGAATTCGCAAATCCAAATAACGTCCCTTGGGCACAAACAATTGCCTGCCCGCTCGATGAGGCCTTCGAAAGATATCTGTCATTTCACAAACTAACACATGTCGTCGTTGTAACCAGAGGGCACTCTCTTGACACAGAGGTCGTCCGCAAACTCGACGGAAAGACCGCTTGCTACATAGGAGTGATAGGCTCCAAGCGCAAGATAGCCGTGATGAAAGAAAACCTGCTAAAAATGGGGGTTTCCAAAGAGCTGGTCGACAGATTATATGCACCCATTGGACTTCCCATCAAGGCAGAAACGCCTGAAGAAATCGCTATATCTGTTATGGCTGAAATCATTGCTGTCGATAACGGAGCAAACGTTAAGGGCCTGCGTCAGCCTCTTGATGTCTGATCTTTAAGATGCTCTCCGCCAATTTAAGGTCCTCGAAGGTATCTATGTCAATGCATACTCCCTCGTCATCCACGGGCACTAAGATTCTTTCTTCCGGCGGCGGCATGAGATCCTTTAATGTGTGATCAAAAGAGGCTGAGTGTATTGTTTCAACTATGTGCTTTGGGATCAGAATCGGATGACTCCTTTTTCCGTTAAAAACAGGCTGAACCACCTTTATGGGGTGCCTTTCGGATAAAATGGCCTTTATCGTAGCGGGTTTGACTAAAGGTTGATCGCCTAAGGCTATTAGGACATTTTCTATATCTTTTGACAAAGACAATATGCCGGTTTTTATCGAAGAGAACATCTCTTTTCTGTAATCGGGATTTTCGACAATATTCAATCGAACGCCATACTTCGATAATTCCTTCTTCAACTTATCTCCGTCATAACCTATTACAACCACTACATCTTTTGGATCAAAACCAGAGGCGCGGATTAAATCTAATGTCCAAAATATGATTGGTTTGCCTAAAATAGGTCTTGACATCTTCTCGTAACCCAAACGCCGTCCTTCGCCGGCAGCCAAAAGGATTGCCTTGATCAAATAAATTACACCTCACATACAAAAGAGGCGGGTTATAACCCGCCTCT
>DGDP01000147.1:4811-27638 GCA_002385485.1 Acetomicrobium sp. UBA3949
CGGGTTATAACCCGCCTCTTTTGTCATTTATCATATTTTTACGCCTATGCCCCGCTCCTCGTCGGTACCGGGAATCAAGCTATCGCATACGGCTGCACAAATGCCCGCTACAGCCATCGGTGTCTTCAATATAGCCCATATTACTTCTCCAAGAACTCCTATGGTCGAAAAAATAGCGTGGTTCTGCTCTATCCATCCAGGAAGTCCAAGGGCCATTAAGAAGGCAAAACCAACTATTAAAACATTCCTCTGGCTTCCCATATCAGCCCTCATTAAAACCTGGATTCCAAGAGCACCTATTACGCCAAAAAGCGATATATAAGCTCCACCAATTATCGGACTGGGAATGGTGGCAACAAGAGCACCGAGCTTTCCTATTGTGCTCATCAATATCAATATAACGGCTCCTGTCCTTACAACCCAGCGAGAGGCAACGCCCGTCAAACCGATTAGTCCGATATTTTCCGTATATGATGTCGTTGCAACACCACCCAGCATTCCCGAAATTGCACAGTTTAGCCCTTCGGCACCGATACCTCTGCTAATGGTCTCAGAGGAGGGATCGTCTAGTCCTGCAGCATAGGAACAGGAGTGATAATCTCCGATTGACTCGATCATAACCGCGAAGAAACCGGCCAAAGCTGTACCAAATGTTACAACGCTAAACTTTGGCGCACCCCAGGGCATAATTCCAGTAAACCTAAACCACGGAGCCTTGATAACTTCAGTGAGATCTATATATGCCGGATGCCCCGCAGCGAATAAACCGGTCACTGACAGGATTAAACAAATAAGATAAGTAATTACTATTGAAGTCAACACAGAAAATATATTGAGGTATTGTTTTTTCGTCACGAGGCTGAAAAAAAAGATCAAAAACACAACCAATAACGACACCGGCCAATAGTTGGCAGCATTGAACTGTACAGCAGTGGGAGCAAGGGAAAAGCCTATAGCCATAATTGTGGGTCCGATAACTACGGGAGTTATAACTTTCCTAATATATCCAACTATTTTGCTGTATCCCAAAAAAGACAGGAGCAATCCGCCGCTTATTAGGGCACCGCCAATATATTGCATGATCACGTTAGGCCCCATTGCCTTATAAATGCCAATTATAGTCATTATGGGAGGGATAAAGCTAAAACTTGACCCCTGAACGATCGGAAGGCCGGAGCCAAGCTTTGGATGCGTTTGGATCAGCGTAGCTATCCCCATGGCCAGATATACGCACGAAATAAAAAATCCTATCTCCGCTCTTGTCATTCCCATCTCAGGACCAAAAATGAGCGGAACGAGCGTAGTGGCTCCAAAGAGTGTCAAAACATGCTGAGCACCCGCCAGTACCAATATAGCTGGCGGAGGTACATCGTTTATGCCATAAACAACTTTCTTTCTAGCCATAAAAATTACCTCCTTCTAAGTTTTATTTTGAACTTAGAAAACATTTCGAATTGTACACAATAATTTTAAAAGACGCTGCATTACCCCCTTTTGTCTTTTGCTGATTTTAATTGCTTCTATCCCCCGCAAGGCCGCTTTTGTAGCTGCCCTACGGGGGTAAATAAAGGTTAATCCCAGGATTTAATTGCTTGCTTGTAATCCTGTTCCCTGGCAAAGGGATATTCCCAAAAATCTACATTGCCTTTTTCATCAAATTGCTTTATTGCCTTGTATACTCTTTCTCTTGTAAAAGGATAGCTGTGTATGCGGACCTTTAAGGCGTTAAATAAAGCATTTCCAATTGCTGGTGCCGGTGAGATCATGGAGTGCTCCCCAACCCCCCTGTTGCCATAGGGAGATATCTCCTCAGGGGTCTCTTCCCAGAAATATTGAATTTCATCGGGTATGTCCTTTATTGTAGCTATCTTGTAATCAGTGAACGAAGGAGTGAGCAGTAAGCCTTTATCGTCGTAATACATTCCTTCCATTATGCCAGCAGATATGCCTTGGACGGTTCCACCTTCTATTTGCCCTCTTACGTTCAATGGCGAAATAGCCTTGCCGAGATCATAGCCGCATACAACTTTATTGACAACTATTTCTCCGGTATGAGGATCAACTTCAAGATCAACTCCAACAGCACCTACTGTAAAATGAACAACGCTTTTGGGAGACTGCCCTGTTTCGATATCAGGATATATTACATCAGGTGGTACAAAATGTCCTCTTCCTATTATGGGTCCACCTTTATATTTACCGTCGGGCATCTTGAAGCCGTTTTGAATCTTCGTATCAATCGGCTCAGCCTTGCCAAGCTTTCTGCACTTGACCACTCCGTGTTCAATGGTTATTTCCGACGGGTCACACTGCCAATATTCGCTATAAAGCTGAATCAATTGATTCCTTGCATCCTCGCACGCAAGTTTCAGAGCCATACCCATGGACCAACAAGAACGGCTTGCCACAGTCTGCCAATCGTAAGGATGGCTTTGCGTGTCTGGATAATAACATTTTATCTTTTCAATAGGAATGCCCAATTCCTCTGAGGCGATTTGGGCAAATGATGTGTAAACTCCTTGCCCCATATCCATCGAGGCAGCCAAGACCTTAACGCTCCCATCCCCCAAAATTTCTACTGTAGCTGAAGACGCAGCATCGGCTGGCATGGCAGGTGCTTTTATGGCAAGGGCAATGCCCTTCCCTCTTTTCCAACCATTACGCTTGGCCGGTTCCTCTTTATTAATGCTTATACCTTCGGCCACCTTTTTGACTATAGTTTCCAAGGCATGGTTATGCATAGGCATTCCGGTACAGGTCGGCAAACCAGGCTTTAGCAAGTTTTTGAGCCTAAATTCCACGGGATCCATACCCATTTTATGCGCCACTATATCCATGGCCATCTCAAGAGCGCTCATGAACTCTGGCATCCCAAAACCCCTATAAGCTCCACCAAAGGGTTTATTAGTATAAACTGCATAGCTATCAGTCCAAACATTAGGTATGTAGTAGCACCCCGTCGATGTATATCCAGCACTTCTTACCGGGTTTGCACCATATTCAGCCGAAATCCCTGTATCGAAGTAAAAGGTATTTTTAATTCCCAGTATTTTCCCTTCTTTGTTGACTGCCATCCTTATCCGGGCCACATAGCCTTGTCTAACCCACGAAGAAAGCATTACCTCTTCCCTAGATATAAATAACTTGATGGGCCGCCCCTTTAAGTTTGGGTGCGTCGCCGCAGCAAGACACAAGGCCTCTATGGTCATCCCTGCCTTACCGCCGAAACCCCCTCCAATGGGCGGGGCTATTACCCTTATCTTGCTTAGCGGTAATCCCAATGCATCAGCTATGATATCTCTGGTTGTGAAGACGGATTGTCCTGCCGTCCATATAGTTATTTCCTGAGATACAGGATCTTGAACGCACACACAACAATGAGGCTCAAGAAAGCCGTGCGCTATCTGCGGATACGTTACTGCTTCCTCGAAGATGTAATCTGCCTCCTTGAAGGCCTTATCGATATCGCCTCGTCTAACTCTAAACCAGTTAGCTATATTAGTACCTGGTTGAGGAGTAATGAAATCTACGTGCTCGTAACTTCCCAATTCAGGATGCACCAGCACCGAGTTATCGGTGGCAGCTTTGACTGGATCAAAGACAGCCTCTAGCTCCTTATACTTAACAGACACCTTGAGAGCCCCTTCTTCAGCAGCTTCCTCGCTTTCTGCAACGACCAACGCCACTGGCTCACCGATATATCTGACCTTTTTTATGGCCATTGGGCTTCTATCCTTCAGATAGAGGCCGAACCTATATGGGAAGTCCTCGCCAACGATGACCTCTTTAACTCCGGACACCTTCAAGGCCTCAGCTTTATCGATGGAAATAATTTCACCATGAGGAACAGCGGAACGCACAGCCTTTGCATAAAGCAGAGAAGGCCCAAACTCAAGGTCATCCACAAATTTCAAGGTGCCAGCAGCTTTTTCGGCGTCGTACATTCTCGTTACCCATTTACCTACGCCACTATTAGTCACAGTCTGCTTCATATGTACTCCTCCTCACTATTCCCTCATCATGGCTGCTGCCTTTTTAACAGCCCTGATGATAGAAACGTAGCCAGTGCACCGACATAAGTTACCGCTTAAGGCTTCCTTAATGTCTTCATCCGAAGGGTCTGGATTTTCATTTAAAAGGGCATAAACGCTCATGATCATGCCTGGAGTACAAAAACCACATTGGATGGCCCCTTCCTCAATAAAGGCCTTTTGTATCGGATGCAGCTCCCCATTGGAGCCTACTAATCCTTCGGAGGTAATAACCGATTTACCCTCTACTTCCGGCAATAACATCATACACGACTTCATGGGAACGCCGTCGACTAAAACAGTACACGTGCCACACTCGCCTTCTTCGCAGCCTCTTTTGACGCTTGTTACGCCATGAGCTCTTAAAGCCCTAAGAAGCGTGGTCCTAGGCTCGCCAACGTATGTGGTTGCTCTTCCGTTTAATATGAAGTTTACCTTTATCTCGCTCATGACATCCTACCTCCCCGAAGCCCTTCGATGCACGTCGCTAAGGCCTTGATGGTCAACTCTCTGATCATATCGAGCCTGTATTCCCTAGTGGCACGAACATCGGTGATGGGGTTTACGCTCTCTGTTACCTTGTCAGCTGCATTACGTATAGCTGTTTCATCTAAAGTCTTTGTTCCTTTCAAGTACTTCTCTGCCTCTAAAGCACGTATAGGTTTGGGTGCAACGGCCCCGCAAGAGATTCTGAAATCCTTGCCATTTTGTTTATCGACTACAACACAGGCAACGCTAGCTTGTGCCAGGTCCAACGCATTGCGCCTAGCAAGTTTCACATAACAGCCAGCGGCTTGTGCCTCGATGTGAGGAACGTAAATATGGGTAACTAGCTCTTCCTTTGATAGTACAGTACGCCTAGGACCAGTTATAAATTCTAAAATTGGAACATCTCTTTCTCCATCGGGACCAGCAATATGCACCACCGCATCGTAACAACATAGCGATGGCACTAAATCGGCTGACGGAACTCCACCGGTGACGTTGCCTACAAAAGTAGCTTTATTCCTTATTAATCGATCCGAATGGGAAAGGCAAGCCTCGTAGATAGCAGGAAAAGATCTTTTTACCTCGCGATTTGCCAATACCTGATTGATAGTTGCATTGGCACCTATTCGAAGGCCCTTATGCGGGTAAAAGGAAACGCCGCTCAACTCAGCAATTCCCGTGATATCGATCACTATTTCAGGTTTTATCAAATGCTTTTTCATCCAAACTATCAAATCTGTGCCCCCAGCTTTAATGGCACTACTCGATCCATGTTGAACGAGGAGTCCTATTGTCTCTGCTATGCTTTTGGGTTTAACGTAATCAAACTGAAGCAACATTACACACCCCCTCACATTTACACTAATAGGGCGCAGATGCTTTGCGCCCTATTAGATGCAAGACCTATTCTTCGGTAAAGGCTACAATTCGACTGATACAAGACTCTCCGCCCTGGAACTTCCATGGGAAGCAGCCCACAATAACCCTCTTTCCTAAAAGCTTATCGATATCTCCGCCCAAGCATTCGGCATGAATTATATTATCTGGGAATAAAGCAATGTGCATTATCTGATAGTCCTCGGCAGGAAACATCTCGTCCAGGGTCTTGTTGTATTTCTTTCGCATATACTCGTCAGCTAATTTTGCGTACTGCGGCATCCACTCTCTTATCTTGGTGTTCATTGGATGATCTGCGGATCCGCAATCTACACCGATCCATTTAATCTTCTTCTTCTTGCACCACTCAGCAAACTCCTTGGTTGGGCCCGGATGCATGACCATGTAACGCACTTCGTCCGCTTCAGGCTGATCGAAGCCATAGCGATGATATCCTGTATTGATTATCAATATGTCGCCTTCATGGACATCCGCTCTTTCCTCTATATCCTTAGATGTATAGACGCCAAAGTCCTCAGCAATATCGGAAAGATCTACCACTACGCCGGGCCCCACCAAGAATCCTTGCAGGGGAAGGCTGGCTATATCGTCACCATGGGTGCAAAAATGAAGTGGTCCATCCAAGTGGGTACCGACATGATTTGAATGGGTAAGCAGCTGCCCGTTGGCACCATTAGGAGCAAGGCGCTTGAAGAACTTTACCTGAAGCGGCTCATAGGTCGGCCATGGTGGAGTGAGCTGACTGATGGGTATTGAAAGATCATAAATTTTAACCCTATCCCAATTCTTGGGTATTAAGTTTTGAGACAACATCTAAAATCCCTCCTCCTTGTATTTTACTATGCTAAATATCTTTCAACATAATTTTCCGCTGCTTTAACGAAAGCTTCAATGGGAGTCCTAACTATACCTGCTCCAACCTGTCCTACACCAGGTTGCTTGTGAGCAACGCCAGTGTCCAGGACAGGGGATATACCAGTTTCCGCAACCTGCAAAACATCGATTCCCGTAGGTGTGCCGCGAAAGTTGAGATAGGGGATATTAAACATGTTATTTTCGCTTACAGTGATCTCATACATCTCCAGCGTATAGTTAACGGCATCCTGCGGGGTACCTCCTATAAACTGTACTATTGCCGGCGCCGCCGCTAAGGCAAAGGCTCCAACCCCCAAGGTCTCCATTATTGCGCTGTCCCCTATATCAGGGTTCACGTCCTCCGGCTTGAAGCCCGGAAATAGCAACACCTTAGGCACTGCTGCAGGGGCAGTGAACCATTTATCCCCCAGGCCTGATACCTTTATCCCGAAGTCAGTTCCGTTTCGCGCCATAATCGTTACGTAACTTGATCCTTCTATCCCATGAGCCGGTTCAACTGAGGCCTTAGCTGCTGCCATCCCTAGGTTAAGGAAGAAATGATCGTTGCTATCCAAGAATCTAACAACTTCGGCTAGAGCCTTGTTGTCGATGCTGCTCTCAACCAAGTATGGGAAAAGGGTGCGCAAAAACAGCGATGTGGCTGCCTTGTTACGATTGTGCAGCTCATCCCCCATGTGCAGTGCTTGAGCTATCAAATTTTTCAGGTCTATAGCATTGTCAGAATCGTACGCCCTCTTGATACCTGCATTTAGAATAGGATACAATATCTTTTCCATCCAGCGTAGGCGATCTATTACCTCCTGCGAATAAGCTCCATACCTAAGCACTTTTCCTAGGCCTTCGTTTTGCGTGACGTAAGCCTTATTATTGAATGTCTTATTCTCCACAATAAATACAGGCATGCTTGGGGAAATGACTCCAGCCATCGGGCCTACAGCGTGATGGTGATGGCACGGATCAAATTCTACCTCTCCCTTAGAAGCTATTTTTTCTGCCTCTTCCGGGGTGCTTGCCCATCCTTCATACAACATGGCACCAATAATTGCGCCCTTTAACGGGCCTGACATGCGCTCCCATTCAATGGGAGGCCCAGCATGCAACAGCATTCTTTCACCCATTTCGGGAATAACCTCTCCTGCCTTACCCATACCCACAAGCATGGGCCTGGCTGATAGCACACGTTCCAGCGCTTCTTTATTAGCTTTATTAACATCGACCATAACTAATTTGCACCTCCTTCACGCAATTTTCTGAGCTTCGACAAAAGATCTGATTTCAAAGCCGATGGCCGCCAATCCACGTGAACGACCTTCGCATCCTGCTTTTTCAAGTCGTGATAAAATTGCTCAATTCCTATGTTAACAACTATAGGCCCGTTTGCGAGCAAATCCTTGATTGCCAATCCCATCATCTCCTTTACTGCAATAGCAAACAAGCAAGGCGCGCAGCTTGAGCGTTGCTGTCGGCCAGGACGACTCCTACGTCTTCTAGTATCTTTCTTTGACTTGAAGCGATTTGCGGATCAGCTTCCACTCCACAGACATACCCGACAAAAATAATTCTATCGCCAACTTCCCTTTTCACTTGCGATATAGCAGAGGCCAGTTGCTCAGCTGGACTTTCATGACATCCATAGCCAAGCACACAATCAAACAAGATAACACCAACCTCATTTTCTTTCGCCTCTTCAATCATCCTCTTAGCCCTAAAACTACTGTCCATCATCGGATGAAGGCGTCCTTGAGTAAATTCATCTTCGCCGTAATCAACCATGCAGTTGCCGATGCTTTTCAGGCTATCTGGCAACTTGTATCGTTCGTCCAGAGGGGCGTTGCTATATATGGGACCTAACAACTTACTTGCGACCAGCTGAGCCTCATAGCATAAAGTCCCTCCAGAGTACAGGCCACGCAAATACCCTTTTCTTTTGCCAAAATGCGATGCCAATTCTTTCAAATGTTCATACTTCAGATTTAAATCCTTCCTTGCAAGATCAGGATCTGTGCCATTGACTACGGCAGCAGTCACAGCAGCGGTCTCTTCAAGTTCCTTGCAGAAATATATAGGAGGACGGTCACCTTCTAGTTCTCCTCCAATGTAACCCAAAACGGCAGGCTTATTTCCTGAAACTAATCGTTGGAATATCTTTTTTTCCACTTCGGGTGCTGGTGGCTTACCAACCATCACTATGACCTTGACATCATCGTTTTCCAAAAGAGCTTCAATGCCCATAAGCGACGTTATGCCACCTACCGCCTCTTTTACATCTCTTCCGCCAGTTCCGATAGCATGCAATACCCCAATACCGCGATGAGCCAGCTGAACATGCACCTCCTGCAAACCAGTACCTGCAGCCGCAACCATACCCACAGGCCCAAGGGGACAGGCATTTGCAAAACCCAATCCAATGCCTTTGACCACAGCCGTACCACAATCAGGCCCCATGACCAATAAGCCCCTCTCCTTGGCTATCTTCTTTAGTTCGATTTCCTTTTCCAACGACACGTTATCAGAATACAACATAACGTGCAAACCCTTGTTGAGGCATTCCATTGCTTCATCGCCGGCATACTGACCAGCGATCGATATCAAGGCAAGGTTTGCTTCCGGTAACATCGAAAGGGCACCGTTTAAGCTCTTTGGGAAATATTGCTGACTTATCTCAGTGGTCTTCCATGGCGGATTGCTCAAATATTCCTTAGCTTTTGCGATAATTCCGTCGATAATCTCTTCGTTCGCTTTCACAGCAATCACTAAATCTGACGGGCGTAAATCCAGCCCTGATAGGTCAAAACCGGCAGCAGACATTATTTTTATATTAGCCTCTGTGGCCATGTTCAGAGTAGCATCGATAACGCCATCGATCTTCGTCAATTCCTGAGCCACGCGCATTAAACTGACGCTATCATAATATACACCGCGCACTACTTCCACCCGTTGCATCTATTTTTCGCCTCCTAAGAAAAGCTGTTACATACTGAAACGGCATGAAAAAAACCAGATATCCAAGCTCTGCCAGACGTATGCCCCGTGGACATAAGTTCATTTAAAGCATCCTCTACTTCGCCATCAGCCCCCCTTGACAATGCCTCCAGCAATTTCTTCGACCTATACCAGGTGAGACCACAGGCCGCATCGTACAACATACAACTTGAAAACCAAGTTGTCCTGCTTTCGAGGTTTCGGAATGATATAACATTCTCAAAATTATGCCCCATCCACCTCAATGCTATATGCATTCCTGTCAAAAAATCATCCCCTGCCGGAGTGCTGCCGGGCCCAAGGCCCACTAGGGCATCATAACCATCGTTATCAAGAGTAAACAACAAAACTTCGAGTTCGTCATCCAACAACATATACCATTCTCTAAACAATGCATCCCATCTCCTGGGTATGCTGCTAGCTTGTGGTATATTGGGGTCATATATGACTGGCACTTTTAAGTTTTTACTGTCAATCAACAAATTATCGGCAACGTCATCAAGGGAATCAACCAGCAAACTGCGTGGCCCCATATCTTTGTAATCCAACACCAAAGAAAATCGCCAACCATCTAATATCAGGTTACATGTCTTTTTGTAACGTTCCTTAAGGTGAAAATCTCCTCGCAACCCCCAATCAGAGCTTTTGCCTAAGATCAGATTACTCCTTCCTCCTCCAATGCATTAACATCATCTGGTGTCATGCCAAGGTACTCCGTCAGCACCTCTTCATTGTGTTGGCCAAGTACCGGAGCCGGAGACTTAATCTTCCCGGGAGTCATTGAGAGCTTAATGGGGATCCCGGGCAATGTAAAGTTGCCAGCTACGGGATGAACCACGTTAACAATCATGTCCCTGGCAAGCACATGGGGATCTTTGACCACATCAGCTATATTGCTTATCTTTCCGGCAGGTATGCCTGCATCGTCAAACTCCTTCAACCACTTTTCAGTAGGGCATTCGATGAATGCTTCTTGAAGCAGAGGCTCTAGATCCGCCCAATTGGCCACCCTGTCAGCATTGGTCTTAAAACGAGCATCTTCGTAAAGGTGAGGCCTATTTAAAGCCACGCATAACCTTCTCCAAAGCTCATTGTTTCCACAAGCTATATTGATATGCCCATCCTGCGTCTTAAACGTGGCAAAGGGCGCGATGGAGGGGTGCCTATTGCCTATTGGTTCTGGGACAACGCCTGTGGCCACATATCTTGCTATGGCATTCTCCAATATAGCCACCATACAATCTAGCATAGCTACATCTACGTATTGTCCCTTTCCGCTAGATTCTCTATGATGCAACGCAGCAAGTATGCCTATGGCGGTGAACACCCCAGCAAATATATCGGCAATTGAACTTCCAACCTTGGTAGGGGTGTTTTTATCCGGTCCCGTAATGCTCATTATGCCCCCTAATCCTTGGACGATCAGGTCGTAAGCCGGTTTTTCGCTCAAAGGGCCGTACTGTCCGAAACCAGAACATGACGCATATATGATGCGCGGATTTCGAGCTGCAAATTCCTCGTAAGAAAGGCCAAGCTTTTCCATGACACCTGGCTTGAAATTCTCGATCAATATATCTGCTTTTTCCCCTAACCTTAAAGCTATCTCCCTGCCTTTGGGGTTCTTTAGATCCAACGTAACGCTCTTTTTCCCCCTGTTTATGCTCATGAAGTAAGCACTCTCACCCTTTACGATGGGAGTATAGGCTCTAGAGTCATCACCTGTTTTGGGTCGCTCTATCTTGATAACCTCTGCTCCCAGGTCAGCCAAGATCATGGCGCAGAAGGGGCCAGCCAAGACGCGTGTAAAATCTAAAACTATTACACCTTCCAATGGGCCTGACAACATTTACACCTCCTGTTTATCTATAGCTGTAAGGAATCCTCTTTGCAGGTTCAAAGGCACATTTGCCCTTTTGCAAAATGCCCCTGTATGCCTCAAGATTTCTATCTTCGATATGATCAAAATACTGTGGCGAGGAACTGTTGGGCGTTATGGTAGATATGGGGTTCGGATCTAACGTCGCCCATATGAACTCATCAGAACACCTGGCCTGGGCAAGTTTCATACCACTTGGATGGACTATCATAGAGCTCCCAAAATATTGAGCACCGGATGCATCAAAACCTACACTGTTCGTGGCAATTACATAAACGTGATTATCGTAGGCTCTCGCCTTGTTCGTCAGCTCCCACTGGTCGAAGGTGCGCAGGAAAGCAGAAGGCCTGCAGATTACTTCGGCGCCCATTAGGGCAGTAACCCTAGACAGCTCGGGGAAATCGCCGTCGTAGCATATTATTATCCCAATCTTTCCAAGGGGAGTCTCAACACAACATGGCTCATTCCCTGGGGTAGTCCAACCGCCCCCTTCCAATCTTTCTGAAGGAAAGGGATGGGTCTTTCTATAAACTCCCATAACACCATCAGGACCTATTAAAGCTGCACTGTTATATATAACTCCCTCTTTGTCTCCGCGTTCATAGGTAGGGAAAACTATATATGTGCCAAGCTCCTGTGCCCACCTTGTTGCCTCATCCGTAAATTTCCCAGGTATAGCATCTACAACATTCCAAAGGGCTCCAACACCTCCAGCAGGGGAAAAACCCGTGGTAACCGATTCAGGTAATACAATAAGATCGGCAAGCGAACTCTCATGACACCTATACACCCAATCTTTGGCTATCTTCATGTTTTCTTCTGCATCCATAGGTTTAACAGCAAACTGCACCGAAGCAGCAACAAAACGCTTCATCGCAACTACCTCTCTCCTTGGCATTCCTGATAAATTATGGAAGATTAATTAATATAATACAATATAATCCTCATTTATGACATGTCAACTAGTAACATATGTTATAATTAATTTCGATTACTATATGACACCATCAAAGAAGGCGGTGACATGTTGCAGGTTGCCGATTTACTTAATAAAAATATGTTTCCAGACTTTAGAGTCGCTGCCGGCAGCAAAGGGTTGATCAGAGAGATCACCTCAGTATCCGTGCTTGATGCCCCAGATGTCGACAGGTGGATGAGAGGTGGAGAGTTTCTCATTGGCAGCGGCTATATCTTTAAGGACGATCCAACGGAGTTTACATACTTTTTGGATAGAGTAGCAACAAAGGACATTGCTGCCGTCGGAATAAAGCTTGACAGGTTTTATCATACCTTGCCATCTGGAATCATCGATCAGGCGAACAGTTTAAATTTACCACTTATAGAAATTCCGATAGACTATAGGTGGACTGACATCATCGAAACCGTCACATTATATCTTTTAAACGAAAAAAACAAGGACGTCTTGCGTCAAGATATAGAGGTCGTCCAGTCATTACAAATGTTAAACAATGAAGAAGACATTAAAAACCTCATAGCACTGATTGCCAAAGACCTGGAAAGGGATATGGTGGTAAAAGCACCGTGTATTCATATCTTCAATCACTTTGCAAACAACGACAAAGAGAGCGACAACGGAGCATATTTAAATGTCTTCGATACACCTTCCTTAGAAGAGAGGCCTCTTCCCAAAAAAGGAATAATATTGGCCAATCTTTCGCTTAAAATGTTAGACAAGCCAAGGTGGGTTGCTTGTTACCGTATCGATGGAGAACCAAATGTAGAGGTTGCACTAATCCTAAAAGACAACGAACACTATCCATCCATCAGGCAAAACAACTCGATGTGGCGTATAGTGTCTTTGCTCAGGCTTGCCCAATTGGATGCTGTCCTTACTTTAAACCAACATGATATAGAAAAAGAACGCTTCTTAGAAAGTTTATGTTTGGGTTTATATAATGACTTAGAGATTATAATGCATAAAGCAAACGAAATGAAACTTATATTACCAAGTAAGGCTTTTGTCATGATGGCTACTCCAGTAAATGATAAGTCTACCACTAAAGAGCAATGGAAACCTCAAGGTTCCTTGAGTTACAGGTTGGGAAACATATGGGTAACTATACATTCACACAAAGATAGAACTTTTGACTGGACTACAACAGCAAAGATCAATAATTATTGGATATCTCTAGGACAGAATGTTGAATCGTTGTTAAATTTGAACAAATCTTACCTCCAAGCCAAACAAACGTTAAACTGGATCAAAGAGTTTAAATGTGAGCCAGGGGCGTACCAACATGGAGATTTATCGCTTCATGCATTGCTTGCAAATTTGGACAGCATTCCCGAGGCAAAAGAGCTACATCAAAGATACTGGATGCCTTTGATGGAAGTGAAGGCGCGCTCAAAAAATACCATATCACTGGATATAGTTGCAAAAACGTTGATACAGGTGGATTTTAATGTAAAGGAAATGGCAAAAATACTACATATTCACTATAATACTGCTCGTAAATACGTAAAAGAAATAGAACATATACTAAACATAAAGATGGATAGCAGAGAGCATAAAATCGGACTAGAACTTGCCTACTATATTGACAGCCATAAGAAATAATATATTAAAACAACAATAATACCGACATCTACTCAAATATTATGAATCGAAGCAATGATGTCGGTATTATTGTTTAGTTTTATCGTAACAACTTACGCCCTCTTAGAACACGCTTATAGCGTGACATTTTTGCCATCTTTAATTACATAGCGCGGTCTTTCGTGTTCCCATATGGCTTCCCAAACTGTCCCTGCATTCAGGACAACCAAGTGGGCGGCCTTGCCCTCCTCTAATCCATAATCGTCGATCCCAAGCGCCTTAGCTGCTCGAGTAGTGATCATATCGTAAAGGACATTCATGTCATCAAAGGTAGTCATCCACAATAGATGGGCAGCCAAAAAGGCAACCTCAAGCATGTTATTTCTCCCGAAGGGATAGTAAGCATCCGCAATGTCGTCTTGTCCTAAGGCTACATTAACCCCCATTTGATATAATTCTTTAACTCTAGCATGGAGTGGCCCTGTATGTGGATCGCTCACAACTCCAAGATCGGCCTTCCTTATCAAAGCTGAAACTTTTCTAAAATATGGTTCTGGATAAAGACACATCGCCCTTGCATGTTGAGCCGTAACGCGTCCACTCCACCCCTCTTTAATAGTCTTGACGCATAACATCTCAAGCGTTTTCAAGGTTGGATCTCCAGCATCGTCAATCAACATTGATATATCTTTATTATAACGCTTAGCTAACTCAAACATCTTATTGATATGCTCTATAGAATCATCATCAGTATACTCTATCCAGGGTATGCCGCCCACAACGTCAGCTCCGAGTTCCAAAGATTGCCTTACGTACTCTTCTGCGCCCGGGTCACGTATAACACCATCCTGCGGAAAGGCAACTACCTGAAGATCCAATGAATTTTGGAATTCTTCTTTTGCTTTTAAAAGAGCTTTTACGCCTTCAAGTTTGGCCTTCGTGTCTGTGTCGGCAAATGCCCTTATATGGGTATTTCCGTATTGGATTGCCCTCATACAAGCCTTTCTCACGTTATCGATAATCCACTTCTCATCGTATTTTTCCTTAACTCTGGCAGCCAACTCAATGGCTGTCATGGCTCCGCCCATAGAGCTTCCTTGATATTGCTTTAAGGCTTCATCGCCTATCATTGAAAGCGTATATACTTTACATAGATGCAGATGTCCGTTTACGAAGGATTCCGTCACCAGCCCGCCGTCTGCATTCAGCATCTCAACCGCATCGTTACCCAGGTTAGAACCTATTTTAACGATCTTACCGTTTTGTATGCCTATATCAACGATATCGCTATAATTGCGGGTTCGTGCATTTTTAATTAAAATATCGTACCTCATCTAATCATGCTCCTTTTTAGTTAAACTAATGTCTTTAATTCTTTCTGCGCGAGCAGCGCAGCTTCCAATATGCTTTCATAACCAGTGCATCGACAGATGTGTTTTCCCAGTGCGTCTTTTATGGAGGTTTCATCGGCATCAGGATTTTTAGAGAACAGCGCATACAACCGCATTATTAAGCCCGGGGTACAGAAACCGCACTGAACTGCCCCAGCTTTTATAAAGGCTTCCTGAATGGGATGCAGTTGCCCTTCCTTTGCCAATCCCTCTATAGTTAAGATCTCACTACTCTCTGCCTTCTCAGCCAGCACAGTACAACTGGTTACAGGTTCTCCATTCATTATTACAGTACACGCACCGCATTGACCGACTCCACATCCAACTTTTGTTCCCGTCAGCCCAAACTGGTCTCTTAAAACATCTACGAGCATTACCCGACCATCTGGTATATAGGCAACCATTTTATCTCCGTTTACAGTCATATTTATTAGTTTCATAGGTTAATTTACTCCTTTCTATCAATTGAGCCTAGGATGTCGCTGGGCAAAACCGGGAGCTTGGCAAACTCAACGCCAATAGCATCGTAAATAGCGTTTAATATGCAAGGTGCAACTGCTACAATGGGATGTTCTGCCATGGGCTTAGCCGACCAAGGTCCTTCATTGTTAGGCGTTTCAAAGAGAAAAACAGTCTGTTTGTGTGGGATATCCTTTATCCTTGGAACGACATAAGCAGGAAAATTCACGTTCTTGATGTTGCCGTCTTCTTTAAACGATATTTTTTCCATCAATGTAGCACCCAAACCTTGCACTACGCCCCCAACTACTTGGCCTCTGGCAGTCTTGGGATTAATCGCCTTCCCGATATCGAATGCAGATGCAAAATGAAGTATATCGATCTTACCGGTAGCTTTAGCAATGCGGATCAAGGCAGCCTGGCACCCGAAAGTCCAGGATCCAGCAGCATTGCCCATTCCGGTCTCTGGGTCAGGTTCCGTAAGATCGGCAACCCTGTAATATCCAGTCGTTTGAACTGGAATCCCTACGGTAAGACCATTTTCATAGGAGTAGCCTCTAGCTAGGGAGCCAATGGGAATTCTTTCTCCAGTTAACTTATGAATGCAATATTGGCCATCGTAATCAACATGACTTACATCACTATGAAATACCAAAGAGGCATTATACTTGAGAAGCTCAACAGCCTTACGACAAGCATCCTGTATCGCTCTCCCACCTCTATATGTTTGCATCGATGCAACAGTTTGCCACTCCCAAGGGCTAAACTGAGTATCTACATCCTTATATACATTTATCTTGCAAACTGGCATGTTCATAGCTTCTGCTGCTATTTGAGAAAAAACTGTGTGTACTCCCTGCCCCATCTCTATTCCGGAAAGGTTGATAAAGATGCTTCCGTCAACATTCATTTGAAGATAACATGTAGAAGCAGCATTGGTGGACATCTTTGGCGATTTCATCATAGCAGCCAGCCCACGCCCATAAAAATAGTCATCATCTTCCTTGGGCACGTTTTCAGTAAATATGGAACCATAAACGGCATCGAGACATTTACAAATATCCCCGTGATGCTTTGTAATTTTTTGGCCGAGAGCATTAACCTTGCCTTCCTTTAAGAAATTCTTTTTCATGATTTCTGGTAAGGGAATGTTAAGCTTTCTAGCGAGGCGATCCATCAGCCGATTGACCATTAAATGCCCCTCAGGATGTCCATATCCCCTATAGGCACCAACAGACGGAGAATTAGTATATACGCCGTATACATCAACATGACAATTCGGAATTTCAAAAGGTCCCGTACAATTATGGCCAGCAACCGTATCGATCGCCCATGAGGTATCGCCATATGCTCCGTCTGCAAAATACATACTAGCTTCGAGGGCAACAAGCGTGCCATCACTTTTTGCCCCCAGGCGCATATGTCCTTTCATGCCACGACCCAAGAGAGAACCCGTTATTACCTCCTGGCGCGTCAGCACCAGCTTCACAGCATAACCGGGCACAAAGCTTGCTGCGTATGCCACAAGTGGTTCAATGGATACATCAGACTTTCCGCCGAAGCCGCCTCCTAAGTAGGGAATGTGCACTCTAACCTTTGAAGCAGGAACTTTAAACATATCGGACAGGACATCCCGCAATACAAAAGGAGCTTGATTGCTTGCCCACATCTCTATAGAGCCATCATGATGAAAGCGACAAATGGCCGCATGCGGTTCCAAAGCGGTATGGCTCGAGAGTGGAAATTCAAAATTATCCTCGACGATTACGTCTGCATCGACGAAGCCTTTTTTGACATCTCCCTTTCTTAATTTATAATGATGAAATATATTAGACCCCTTTATTGGATGGACGACATAACTTATATGTCTATATTCGCCGTTTTTCTCGTGAATCAAGGGTGCATCCTGTTTGGCAGCTTCGATAGGATCAAGCACATATGGCAAATCTTCGTAAGTGACTTTAATTTTCTTTAAAGCCTCCGCAGCTTGCCATGGCGTCTCTGCTATAACCGCAGCCACTGGCTCCCCGGCATGACGAACCTTCCCATTCGCCAAGGGGGGTTGATCCCAGAGACAAGTGCCAAAAAGTATATCGCAGTTCGTACCAGTCACGACCTTTTTAACTCCATCCATAGATTCTGCAGTAGACGTATCAATAGACGTTATTAGCGCATGTGGTCTCCCACTTCTTAATACCTTCATATGCAACATGCGAGGAAGGGCAATATCTGCTGTAAATACAGCTATGCCTGTCACCTTGTCCACCGCATCTACTCTATCAAATTCTTTTCCAACATAGTTGTGCACTCTTTCCACTCCCTTGCTATAATTTTCATGCTTTATGAAAAAGTGAGACGAATGTACCAGGTTTATCCGCCCTTCTCTTCCCTCCTATATGGTTTTAATAATCCTGCGGGGGCACTTGATTTTCTTGCAACTCCTATAAGCGCTATTATCGTTATTACGTAAGGCAATACTAAAAACAGATGGAATGGTATGGCAAACCCTGATGATTGAAGCCTCAGCTGAAAGGCATCGATAAAGCCAAAAAGCAGAGCCCCCAAAGACCCTCTTATTGGATCCCAATTCCCAAAAATCACCATAGCGATACATACCCATCCACGCCCGCCAACAACATCGATCAAAAACATGTTCTGATGCGCTAGTGTAAGAAATGCTCCCCCTACACCCATCAGAGCACCGCCCACAACCAAGGCAAGCGTTCGAGTAAGATTAACATTAATGCCAACAGTATCAGCAGCCATTGGATTTTCGCCTACCACTCGCAAGGCGAGGCCATATCTAGTCTTATACAAAAATATCCACATTATGGGGATAAGTGCCCAAGAAACATACACAAGAGCATACTGATTAAAGAGGATCTGTCCAAAAAACGGTATATCTGACAAATAGGGTATTGGAAAAGGTTTAAAAGGTTGTACTATAGGTGGAATGGTTGGCGATCCAACAGCATGCCTATAGACGAACATGGCAAGACCTGTAGCAAAAAGAGTCACCCCTAACCCGGAAACGTGCTGGCTTAAACCTAAATAGACAACCAGAAAAGCCATCATCAAAGCAAAGATAACGCCTACCAGAATGGCGATCAACACGCCAAACCATTGAGAACCTGTAGTAAGCGTAGCCAAAAAGCCAAACATGGCTGATATTAGCATGATCCCTTCAATTCCCAGATTAAGAACACCTGAGCGCTCCGTTATAATTTCGCCTAGAGTCCCAAATATTATGGGCGTAGCCATACGAAACATAGCCGACAAAAGCCCGATAATAAACGACATTTGAAATATTTGATCAAATAAGCTGCCCATCATTTGGAAATCACCTTAATTTTATATTCAGTAAACAGTTGAGCTACTAACATAATTAGCAAGGACATGCCTTGAATTACATCTGCAATGTAGACTGGCACACCTGTCATCCGGCTCATTGTTTGAGCGCCCACGATAATCATGCTGAAAAAGAAAGCCGATAATCCGACCCCTAACGGATGAAGTCTACCAAGCATCGCTATAATAATTCCCGAATAGCCATAACCAGGGGAAACATCCATAAGTAGGTGATAGTGTATGGCACATACTTCCCCAACTCCAGCAAGGGCTGCTAAGCCCCCGGATATCATTGCAGTCTTGATAATGACAGAGGTTGTGGGTATCCCGCCAAAACCCGCTGCCTTAAGGTTTGCTCCTATCGATTTAATCCTATATCCCAATACCGTTTTCTCATTGATGAACCATATTATGGCTATGGCAACAACTGCCATAACTATGCCCAAATGAAATCGAGAGCGTGCAAGCAACATAGGATACTTGGCAAGTTCGGAAATGCTTGGGGATCTCGGCCAACTTGAACCGGGTTGTTGTAACGGCCCAAACAGCAAGGCACCCATGATATGCCACATGACGTAGTTCAAGAGGAGGCTGCTGACTACATCGTCCACTTTAAGCTTAGTCTTGAGTAGCGCAGGGATAAGGGCCCACAGGCCTCCAGCAACAAAACCAGCGCTTATGATCAAGGCAAGAGCAGCAAATTTAGGCATTTCTGGTACATTTATGCCAATCCATGTCGCAACTATTGCACCTGCTAAAAGTTGGCCTTCTGCTCCTATGTTCCAAAATTTCGCCCTGAAGGCAAATGCAACTGCCAGCCCCGTGAAAATCAACGGACTTGATTTGACGCATGTCTCAAGAAAGTTATATCTAGTGCCCAATGCGCCATAAAATAAGTAAAAATATGATTTAAATAAATCTCCCTTAGCGTAGATGATGGGTATCGAGGAAAGACATAACGAAACTACAATGGCAATAAATGGAATTAAAATTTGTGCCCAGTAGGGCAAGGGTGGGCGTTTAGCAAGTATCATGCGCATGATTCTTTTACCCCACTCATCCATAATCCGATTGTTTCTCTGTCGGCATTCTCTATGTCGACAATTCCCATAAACTTTCCCTCATACATTACGGCAATCCGATCACTAAGCGAAAAAACTTCATCCAAATCTTCGGATATCAGAAGTATCCCACTGTTGTTATTTTTACTTGTGGTGATAAGCTGATCATGTATAAAATCTATTGCACCCACATCTAATCCTCTAGTTGGCTGCGCTGCAACAATCAGACGAGGATTCCTGTAAATGACCCTTGCTAAGATTATTTTTTGAAGGTTGCCACCCGACAATGTCTTCGTAAGCGCATCTCGTCCAGCTGTTTTTATCGAAAACTTTTGGATCAATTCATCACTTACCCTATGTGCTGCATCGTAATTTAAAAGAATCCCATTTTTTAGTGGCCGAAAAGCATGCATTTCCAGAATAATATTGTCCTCAACTGTAAGATCCATCATGAGGCCAATATCTATCCGGTCCTCAGGGATACGACCCATTCCATTCATTACTGTAAAAAAGGGATTGCCGAATGCTAAAGACAGACCATCTAAATATACCTCTCCCTTTTCGGGTAATCGAATTCCAAATAAACACTCAGCCAACTCCTTTTGACCGTTGCCCGAAACCCCAGCAATCCCGAGTATTTCCCCCTCTTTGACGGAAAAGGTAACACCCTTAACAGCCTCTATTCCCCTATTGCCCATCACCCAAAGGTCATTTACCCTCAACACATCTTTAATTTCATCATTAATCAGCTTAAAACCTACATTTTTCCTTTTACCTAAATCTATTTCCCCACCCACCATTAGACTGGCCAGCTCTCGCATGTTTGTTTCAGTTTTATGACGCTCAGCAACAATCTCACCATTTCTGAGCACAACTATCCTGTCGGAAATTTCCATTACTTCATAAAGTTTATGAGATATAAAAATTACAGAATTCCCATTTTCTGTCAATTTCCTTAGGGTTGCAAATAGATCCTTTGTCTCCAGTGGCGCCAAAACTGCGGTAGGTTCATCTAGTATTAAAATCTTTGCTCCTCGATACAATGCCTTAAGTATCTCGACCTTTTGCTGTTCCCCAATGGATAGTGTTTCAACTTTGACATCCGGATCGACGAATAGACCATACATTTTTTCCAAATCCAAAAGTTTGTGTTTTGCTTCTTTCATATCCAAAAATAAATTCTTGCTTTCCTTTATTCCAACTACGATATTTTCCAAGACGCTTATAGATGGAACCAAAGCAAAGTGTTGGTGGACCATCCCTATGCCCTTGGCAATTGCATCACGAGGAGCAGAAAAGGTGACCTTTTTCCCATTTACATAAATTTCGCCATCATCGCAAGCATAATAGCCAAACAAGACATTCATAAGCGTAGTCTTTCCTGCACCATTTTCACCAAGCAAAGCACAAATCTCGCCCTCATATAAAGTGAAATTTACACTCTTTAAAGCAACAGTGTCTAAAAAACACTTTTTTATGGATCGCATTTCGACAATTGGAGATCTATTTTTTGGGCTCAATGGTTATCACATCCTACCTAAGATGTTTAAAGTTAATACTAACAATAAACCTGAGAAGAATAGCTTATCTTCTCAGGTTTATTGTTATTTTAGTCAGATAGAGGCCTTGTTTCGACTATGGGAACTATAAATTCTCCCGATTTGATCTTTGCTTCCAAGCTCTTAACCTCAGCAATTACTTCCTTTGGAAGCTTTTTCTCGAATTCATAGAATGGAGCCAAATATGCGCCGCCCTTAGCCATCATGGAATATTCGCGCAGATCTTGTGCTTTCCATTGTCCATTGCTAACTGATTCAATGCAGTATTTTATAGTTGGCTTCATATTCCAACAAGCACTAGTTACTACAACCTCCGGGGCTAGAGAATGTTGATCTGACATATTACCGAAAGCTAAGACTTTTCTTTCCTTGCATGCCTCGAAGACACCAAAACGCTCAGCATATATGAGGTCAGCACCGGCCTCAATTTGAGCTAGAGCCGCTTCTTTTGCCTTTGGAGGATCGAACCAACTTCCAATATAAGCAATTTTGACTTTGACTTTAGGGTTGACCGACTGTGCGCCTAGTTTAAAAGCATTTACAAGTCTATTCACTTCATTTATTGGCATAGCAGCAACCACGCCTACGACATTCGTCTTTGTCATCCTTCCCGCAATTACACCGCACAAATAAGCCGGTTCATGTATCCAGTTGTCGAAAACCGATAAGTTGGGTTCCTGCGGTTTGTATTCAGAACCAAATGCGAAGGCAATTGTCGGGTAATCCTTAGCCACCCTACGAACCGGTTCTTCGCCGGCCAAAAAGGCATCACCAACAATCAAATCGAAACCTCGCTCCGCATACTCTCTTAAAACTCTCTCAAAATCAGCTGCTCCAACCTTTTCTGTAAATTCATATGGTACATTTAACTCATTAGAGGCCTCTATGCATCCTTGATGTACTGCCCCATCCCAAGGTTCTTCAATGGGCGTTTGAAAGATGGCGGCCATTTTAATATTTTTTGCTTCAGCATCTCCCATGAAAAAAACAAAATGAAACAGCACGCCGTTAATGCAATTACCTTTAACTTCATAACCCTATCCCCCCTTGCAATTTCTAATTCAAAAAATATTTTGAATATTTAAAGTAGATTGAATTAATTATATACGAGGACCCAGAATAAAAAAATATCGACATCTGACATGGTTAAGCCTCATCTCATGGATAGATGTAACAATTTTATTTTATCCCCAACATAACACAAAGGCAGGAAGCACACCTATGCTTCCTGCCTTTGTGTTCCTTCCGGCATATCAAAATAACCGGCATCAAAATACAAAGCAGGCACATGGCAGCGACCT
>DGDP01000109.1 GCA_002385485.1 Acetomicrobium sp. UBA3949
AGCGTCTAGAAAAGGGTTATCTCTTCTTGATCACAGACACCACCGATCAGAAGCAAATGGAAATCGCCAGAAGGAACTTCATCGCCGATGCAAGCCACGAGTTTCAAACCCCTCTCACCGTAATAAAGGCCGCAACGGAAATCTTGACATGTAATCCAGGTATGGAGGCCTCCGAGCGTGAAAAGTTGTTGCAAAAAATCGCAGAACAAGAGGATCGACTCTCCAGGTTGGTAGACGACCTTCTATATCTCGCTAAACTTGAAAGCCAACAAATGACAATAACAAAAGGAGAAAGGAAGACCGTAGATATCGTCTCAATGCTTAAAGATCTGGCGAGTGAATATAAAGGCTACCCGCAGGCCAGGTATATAGAATGGAAGGTGGACATACCTTTTTCTCGCGCTCCTATAGAAGCTTCCTACGACGCTATAAAAAAAGCCTTGGGAAATATAATCGATAACGCGGTCAAATATACACAGCAAAAATTCAAGGACCAAAAG
Source organism: Acetomicrobium sp. UBA3949 (assembly GCA_002385485.1). GTDB lineage: Bacteria > Synergistota > Synergistia > Synergistales > Acetomicrobiaceae > Acetomicrobium. The sequence goes on from DGDP01000109.1 coordinate 501, forward strand.
GGAGGACTTATCTGCATATCCCTGGACGAGAACAAAAATTTTTGGCATGTGACCGTATCGGACAACGGCGTAGGAGTGCCGTCGAACATGACTGAAGATATCTTCGCGAGGTTTAAGAGAGGCTCCTTTGAAACCGGATACAGAGAAAAATCAGCGGGCTACGGTCTTGGCCTTGCCATAGCGAAAAATATAATAGAAGGACACGGAGGAATCATAGAGTTAAAATCGCCTGTAAACCCGACCACCTTTCTTGTAAGTTTGCCGAAACTACGTAAAAAAGATTAAGTCGGGTTGGCAAAATCCAGCAAAACATGTAAAATCAGGTTTGCAAATATAATCCACTTATTTTGTTGTATACAATAGATCGCCCATGGGCGATCTATTGTGTTTTTAAGGCAGGCCAAAGGGAAATTTCTCTTTCCCCTGGCCATGAGTGCAATTTTTCAAGGAGGTTGTGATGATATTGAGACATTCGCTGGATATCAGCTCTCGAATCATAAAGATCGTAACTATATTTCTATTTTTCAGTATATTTTTATCCATAACGACACGAAGCGATAGTGTAGTAAACAACGAACCTGTAAAAAAAACGTTAAATCTTCAGGAACAAGTCGTTAAAGCCCTAGCTGCAACGGGAAATACCCCCAAAGACGTACTTCGGTGGCAAGAAGAACACCCCAATTCGTCCCTCAGATTCTTGGAAGAAATGCCCCCTGAGGAACAGGAGAAAGTAGCCAAGCTGGCCAGACACATCAAAAAAGCCAACCCAAAACTGTCTTCAAAAACCGTGTGGAGAGAAGCCTGTGCTTTTGTTCACTATGGAAAAAAATATGGCATTTCGGAAGATCTGTTGGTGGCAGTCGCCAATACCGAAAGTCACTTTAACCCCAAGGCGGTGAGCAAAAAGGGGGCTGTGGGCGTGATGCAGGTCATGTGGAATATTCATGCAGGATTGTTGTCTGCCAACGGTATAACATCGAAAAACTTACTGCATGACCCGGAACTTGGAATAGCTGCCGGAGCCCTGCTGTTATCCCGCTATACGAGAGCCTATGGCTCGGAACATAAGGCCCTTGACCGATATTACGGAAAAGCTTCTTCTAAATATAAAAGCGTAGTTAATAATCACCTAAGGACGCTTCAAGAGACCTTGTAAAACAAAAACCACCCCCGGTAAATTTCGGGGGTGGTTTTTGTTTTAATTTGATTATTGTGATGGCTAATACCTACTTAACCTTTATCTCTTTGGAGTTTTCCCAAAGCCCGTGAATATTACAATAAGACATCGCCAAAAGCGTGCCAGACTTGTTGAGTTTGATTTTTGCCACCGCATAGGGCTCGCTATAGGCCGGGCCAGTATTAGGGCCGTTTATGTGCTCACCGTGGACGTTGAACTCGTATGTACCAACTTCAAAGGGAAATTTCTCGTCCTCTCCCTTAAAAAATAGCTTTATCCATCTTATATGATGTTCTGTAGTGTTTGGATGCGGTATCTCCTTGCCGACACTCACTGTAACGGTAAAAGCTTCGCCCGAGGCCACCTCTTCGGGAGCTTCGATAACGGGAACGTGTTTTTCACCCTTCCAGTCGCCTGACTGTATCAATGTTTCAAATTTCATATCCAATCCCTCCTTCTATAGGCGATAGTCTTTTAAAAACAATTTTATTTTAACATACTTTAAAAATTTGGCCATACCTCGTCCTCATTTCGCCCGCCTTTGACGTTGTATATCCTACCCCTCGCCCTATCCCAAGCATAAACGCCGGATCCACCTCTTGGCCTTCCAAGGGAATCGAGAAAGGTCATTTCATGGACAAGGGCGGTATCGACGGATATGTATCCGTATATTTTTCTCGCATAGGGAAGCCTCCCTAAAACCTCAGGATTTGGCCACCCCCCAATAGGCGGCAAGGGTGCCCTCACTTTCAGCTTTTCAATTATATCAACGACTTCTATTGGAGCAGTCCTTATTCCGTATATCCTGGCTCCTCTGGATTCATAAAGCTGAAGCAGTAAGCTTCTGGCAAGCCAGGCAGCTCCCTCATTATTTAATGACAGCAACGATCCTACTGCTATATAAAGAGCATCAAAGGCTGCCAGCGGTTTTGGAACCATCTGTGGAATCCACAGCCCCCCTATCTCGTCCCATTTTGCCGGATTCCCCTGAGGATAAATCTCGTCTATTAACTTCAAAGCAAAAGCAGCCCTTTCCTCTTCCGTTACATCCTCCTCGAAAAGGCTATGCCACATGTCGTATTGTGACATATTCTTCGGAGCCTTTTCCAATAAATTTTTCTGCAGTATCAGACCTTGAGCCTCTCCACGTTCTTTCTCGCCGTAAATTACAAAAAGATCTTCTATTTCCTCAGCATTTGATATTTTTGTCAAGTATGAGGGAAAGATAAGAATTATAATAACCACAATAAAAGTCAATTTTTTAATCAAATTAAATAAGTGACTTTTTTTCATAAAACGCCACCTCTTTTTCTTAATATTATTAAAATTATTTTAAGGAATTAAACCTTCTGTTATAAGCTATATATAGCCTGCAAAGTCCATCTAACACTTCTTTAGGCAGGCCTTTCTGATTGAATCTGTTTTTTACCCTTTCGATATCATCTGTCGAGTAACACCTTAAAATCGGCTTAAACCGGTGACGGTTGCCTTCATTCAAAGATCGGGATCCGACAATAGGTTCCACTCTACCGATATTAACCAAGACCGCCTCGATCTTAACGCCCTTGGAGAGGGCTTCGGAAATTATTCTCCCCGACATCATCATGATCTCCTGAGCCACAGATGGAGAATCGGCTACAATCTTCAGTTTTCCCTTTAACAAACTAACAGGTCTTGACCTGCTCGACACCCTGCCTGCAAGTTCAGGCCACGCACTGCTTACTTTATAAAACTCCAGAAAATTTTTAAGGTTTACCGATGAAGCCTTATCAATGACCTCGGCTATGTGTTTTGGTTCTCTTATTTTCCTCCTCATGACGCTTTATTTTTGCTCCTCATCTCCAAATACATCCACAAAATTTGAAGGTCGGAAGGCGTTACCCCCGATATTCTACCTGCCTGCCCCAAAGTGCCGGGCAGTATTTTTTTGAGTTTCTCCCTTCCCTCAGAAGAAAGGCCTTTAATTTCGTCGTAATTTAAATCCAAAGGTATGCGTAATTGCTCTATCCTTTGCAATTTAGAAGCAAGGCTCGTCTGTCTTTCTATGTAGCCAGAATACTTAACCTCGATCTCTATTCTGGATTTTATTTCTTCGTTTAAGCTCTCTTCCAATGGAGCTATTTTGTATAAAATATCGTAGTCAATTCCCGGCCTTTTGAGCAAATCGTAAGCGCTTACAGTTTCTTCTAACATTGGTTGATTTAGGGAAGATAATAAAGTATTTACCTCATAAGATGGATAAATCTTCGTACCCTTGAGGCGATCGATTTCCTCGTCCATGGACTTCCATTTCTTTAATAAGAGGCTCCATTTTTCGTCGTCTATAAGTCCAAGCCTTCTTCCTATAGGCGCAAGCCTCTTGTCAGCATTGTCGTGTCTCATCAGCAGCCTGTACTCACATCTGCTCGTGAGCATCCTGTAGGGCTCTTCCGTCCCCTTAGTCACGAGATCGTCGATGAGTACACCTATGTAAGCTTCCTCTCTGCCTAATACTATGGGATCTTCTTTTCGTAACTTCAATACGGCATTAATGCCCGCCATCAATCCCTGGGCTGCCGCCTCCTCATAACCGGATGTGCCGTTTATTTGCCCTGCAAAGAAAAGTCCCTCTACCAATTTCGTCTCTAGCCAGGGATAAAGTTGTGTCGGAGGAAAATAATCGTATTCGATGGCGTATCCCGGTCTCAATAT
>DGDP01000095.1 GCA_002385485.1 Acetomicrobium sp. UBA3949
TGAAGCCTCTTTGTCGATAGCTACTAAACTGGGAGCCAGCTTTTCGATAATAGTAGGACGTCGGAAGGTGATCCCCTATATGAAGGAAAACGTAAGAAAATACGGGTTTGAAAATAGGTTGGCATCATTTCGCTCTGTTGAACTGGGCGTCCTCGATTTTCAAGAGAAAAAGGAACTTGCCGAAGAAAGAATTCTAAAGGAAGCAGAACGTGCAGTAAAGGAGGATGGGGCTGAAGTAATTATTTTGGGGTGCACAAAAGAATTTGGGTTTTTCGAGAAAATCCAAGATTGCATAGGTGTACCAGCAATCGATTCCATGATAGCAGCATGTAAAGAAGCCGAACACTTAGTAAGTTGCAGAGATAAACTCAATTGGACAATCAGTAAAGTAGGAGCATACGAACCACCCAAAATAGATGAAATACGCCAATGGAAACTTGATGAATATTTTCAAATACCTGTAGAGAAAAAATAAAAAATTGTGTTACTTTGATCGGATTTAAGAGTTAAATTTAGTCTTAAGCCTCATAATTATTATATTGCCTCGATGAATTACAATGCTATCGACGAATGATAATGCTATTGAACAATAAGATTTGACCAAAAAGGAGGTCAGCCTATCCAATTACTCATCCGTACTTATTTGTGTTTGTACTTAATGCTCATATTAATGTGAAATTAAGTACTTATTGTGTTGCGTAGCAAGGTCAATATGTTTTCCTATATTTTATTTAGTCATATCACTTAATAGAAACTACATACTGTTACTAGCTCTCCGTTTTGGGTAATTTAAATATTACCTCTCCTCTAGAATTTTATATCTTGCTTTTACGGATGAAATGTAAATCCCCCCACTCCTACTCGGTATACTTTTACTTTGAAAAAATAATCAGTAAGAAGGAGGGAAAGTAAAGTGTCAGAAAAATCCTATCAACACGTTAAGGCAATAGAAAAAGAAACATTTATTGTGAGCCTTTGTGTAACCTTTTTTGCGGCTGTTATATGCATGCAAATTATCGCGCGTATTGGTATAACTCCTAACACTTCCATCATCGGTGCATTGATAGCGATGTCGATCGCCAGAATTCCTTCAGCGGCTCTATCCAAGTTCAGAAACCTCGATCGACAAAATTTAGTTCAGACAATGACATCAGCAGGAGGTTTTGCGGCTGCAAATTGTGGGCTTCTAGCCGTGGGCATATTGTACGCATTTGGCGATTTAAAGTTGCTGGTACCGATGCTTTTGGGAAGTACTATTGCGACTTTGCTTGGTATATATTTTGTTTACAAAGTTTATGATTCAGAACTGTTTCCCGCTGTAGGCTCATGGCCTCCCGGTGTTGCCACTGCCGCTGCGCTGATTGCCGGAGATGAAGGTGGAGCTAAAGCGAGGACTTTATTTCACGGAATCCTTTTGGGTGCTTTAGGCACAGCTCTAAGGATAAAACCAATATTACCAAGTGGACTTCCAATGGCAGGCGTTGGCATCGCTTTCATAGCAAACCCTTCTGCCATGATGGCTTTAGGTGTGGGCTTAATCTTAAGAGGTTATTTCCCCTATATTTCCTCTTTTATGTCCTCTATGGGAATAGCTGGCCTTCCTGTAGATTTGGGTAAAACCTACATACCACATGGTGTCATGATTGGTGCTGGATTGGTGTCTCTAATTCAAGCTATTGTCATAATATTTCGAAAGAGCGATCCGGCGAATAAAACGGTAGATGCAGAATACATACCCACAGTGAATAGTTCTCAAACGAAGAAGGCAATTGTTACCTCTTTTCTTCTTTTCATATTTGGAGCGTTGATCTTAGCATTTATCTCTGGGATATTTGCAGAGATGACGATCTCGAGATTGGCGCTATGGGTTCTATGGTCTGGTATATCAGCGCTCATAGCTCCGATACTTGTGGGTTTGTGCGCCATGCACTCTGGATGGTTTCCCGGTTTTGCTATCACGATAATTTTCCTATCCATAGGTTTGTTCATGAACTTTCCTCCCCTTGCCCTTGCTCTGCTTTCCGGATATGTGGCAAGCACCGGTCCTTGCTTTGCGGACATGGGCTATGACTTAAAAACCGGCTGGATCATAAGGGGAATGGGCAAAAATATTCCTTACGAGCTGGATGGAAGACGTCAGCAGTTCATCTCGGAGATGATAGGCGGTGTAGTTGCTATGATTGCGGTGGCTTTATTTATGAACATGCACTTTAAGTTGGATTTGATTCCCCCTGTAAGTCGTGCCTTCGCAGTCACAATTCAAGCTGGTTCAAGCCCACAAATTCTCAGACAGCTGATCATATGGGCGATACCTGGGGCGATTATTCAATCTATTGGTGGAGCTAAAAGAGCATTAGGCATTCTTTTTGCCACGGGGTTACTGATAAACAATCCTATTTACGGGATTGGACTTTTTGTTGCTGTTGGCATAAGGCGTATTTATGAAAGAACGCACAAAGAAAAATTGGAGCTTTATGGATCTGGTTTCATTGCGGGAGACGGCATATACGGATTTTTCTTTTCTATAGGGAGGAGTTTTGGATGGTGGTAAAAATGGCAAAAGTAGGTCTAATAAGGGTACTTACTACAAGCGATCGGGATTTGCTCGAACTTCACGGGAAAAAGGTGATGTCGTGGTTTCCGGGGCTGGAGGTGGTATCGCGCTGCATTCCTGATCAGCCGGAAGGCATACACGATGACACGACGGAGCAAGCGGCCGTTCCGAAGGTCATAAACCTGGCAAAGGAATTCGAAAGCGAAGGTTTCGACGGTATATTGGTAAGCTGTGCAGGAGACCCTGGAGTAAACGAGCTTAAAGATATGCTTTCGATACCCGTAGTGGGCGCAGGGAGGACGACGGCCTGCATTGCCCTTTCCTTCGATCTTCCCGTTGGGGTCTTGGGGATTACAGATGAAGTGCCCGTGGGTATGAAAGCGGTACTTCAGGATCGCATGATAGCCTGGGCAAGACCTGAAGGCGTAATTTCGACGCTTGACTTGATGACCCTTGCGGGCAGGACAAATACGCTGAAGGCGGCAGATGAGCTGAGACAAAAAGGTGCCAAAGTCGTTGCCCTCGCCTGTACCGGAATGGCGACTATAGGCATTTCATCTTTAATAGCAAAGGAAACGGGTCTAATTGTAGTAAATCCGCTGAAGGCAGCTGCGGCTGCCTTGTGGGCAGTTTTAGAGCAAAGAGGAGGTAATTGATTTGAGTGAAATCTTGATTACCGAAGATATGGTAGATGCCATAGCCCTCGGCGGCTGCCTGCTCGGTGGTGGCGGCGGCGGCTCAATGGCAGAAGGGATTAAGCTCGCAAGGTCAGCATTGAGACTTGGCAAGGTCTTGCTAAAGGAGATCGATGACGTGGATCTCGAATCGGTTGTATTGACCTCTTCTGCTGTTGGGGCTCCTTCGTCTAAAGAAGCCTTTGTGACGGACCAGGATCACGCACTTACCGTCGAACTGTGTCGCGCTGTGGGCGTTTCCAAGATAGATGCCTTCATCACCAACGAGTGCGGAGGGGGGTCTATCTTCAACGGATGGGTACCAGCTGCTATTTTAGGTCTATCGCTGGTGGATGCCCCGTGTAACGGGCGGGCTCATCCCACTGGCTTGATGGGTTCTATGGGATTGCATCGTATCAAAGATTACATCTCTGTTCAAAGTGCTGTTGGAGGAAATCCTGAAATAGGGAAGCATTTGGAAGCAGTTTTCAAAGGCGCCCTGGAATCAACTTCTTCTTTGGTGAGACAATGTGCCGTCTGTGCGGGTGGCCTTGTAGCCGTGGCAAGAAATCCAGTGAAGGCATCCTACGTAAAAGATCATGGTGCCTCGGGCGCAATAAGATTGGCTTTCAATCTGGGTGAGGCCATGATGAAGGTAAAATCAAGCGACCCGCAGGCTATAGCTTCTGCTTCAATGGATATTTTAGGAGGTAACGTAATCACAACATCCCGTGTAAAGGATAAGGAGCTTGTCTCCGAAGGAGGATTTGATCACGGAAAGATTATATTGGAAGACGGTCATGAAATAACCTTTTGGAACGAATACATGACGTTAGAGCGCAAAGGCAAACGCATCAACACCTTTCCCGATCTCATCATGACGCTTGATGCAGAAAATGGCATCCCCGTAACGAGCGCCGAAGTTGGTGAGGGGCAAAAAATAATAGTTGTCGTGGCTTCTGCCCGCAATTTAATCCTAGGCGAAGGCATGCGGTGTAAAGAACTTTTTGAGCCAGTAGAGAAGGTAATCGGAAAAGAGATAATAAGCTACTTAAAATTTTAGGGAGGTATGAATCATGTCGCTAAAATGGACCATCGAAGCCATAGAGCTTTTAAGCAACCCCAAGGTAAGCGGACAGGACGTCAAAGACACACTTGTTAAGATAGGGCTTAGAGATGTCGAGGTAAAGACAGTAACCGGCCCTGGCGGTAAGACGGATTTTGTAAAGGTTTGGATCCCGGGAAGCCAGGGCAAAAGATCCGGAGGATGTGCCCCAACGCTTGGCATAGTAGGCAGACTTGGGGGTATGGGAGCAAGGCCGGAAAGGCTTGGCTTGGTCTCGGACGCTGATGGAGGAATAGCTGCCGTAGCCGCCGCCATGCTCCTGGGCGACATGTACAGCAAAGGAGATATCTTAAAGGGCGATGTATTCGTCTCTACTCATATATGTCCAAATGCCCCCACCCAGCCTCACGATCCGGTTCCTTTCATGGGCTCCCCCATCGATATGGCGATCGCCAATAGGGAGGAAATAACCGATGAACTGGATGCGCTCCTGTCCATAGACACGACTCGCGGAAACAGGGTCATAAACCATCGCGGGTTTGCCATATCGCCTACCGTAAAAGAAGGATGGATATTACGTGTCAGCGAGGATTTGTTATCCCTCATGAGCTACGTAACCGGAAAAATGCCGGCAGTGTTTCCTATAACTATGCAGGATATCACGCCTTACGGCAACGACATTTACCATTTAAACAGCATAATGCAGCCGTGTACGGCGACCTCTGCTCCGGTTGTAGGAGTTGCCTTGACCTCTGAGGTGCCAGTGCCCGGATGCGCTACGGGCGCCACTCAAGCTATCGATATAGACGAAGCAGTCAGATTCAGCGTGGAAGTTGCAAAGTATTATGGCGAAGGAAAGGTTTCTTTTTACGATCCAGCGGAATTCGACAGATTGGTCTCCCTGTACTGGCGCATGAACCATTTGCAGACCTTGGGAAAAACAAAATGAAAATTCAGGTGACGTTGACGGTCGAGGAAGGCAAAAGGGTCATAGCGAAAGGCATTTCCTCATTGCCTGAAGTTAACCGTGTGATGAAAGAGGGAATCATTCTCCTTAAAGGCGGCACTACTGTATCTGCGATCTCTGAAGCACTAGTTGGGATTAAATTGAGAATATCGGGAAGGATAACCGGAAGGGGTGCGGTAACGGCCGCTCTCAAGGTTGATGGTCCGCACTCTATCGTAATCAAAAGAGGCAAAGCAGAAACGGCAGATGGGCATCTTGAGGAAATAGTATCTCAAATGGGACCTAAGGATTTGGCAATCTGTGGAGCTAACATCGTAGACAAAGACGGCAACGCCGCCATGATGGCCGGACGCTTTTTTGGTGGCGAGCCGGGCAGAATCCTTCCTCTTTTGCAAGTCGAAGGAGTACCTGTCATTGTAGTGGCAGGACTAGAAAAATATTCCCCTTTTTCCTTAAAGGAAGCGCTCTCTGCGTGCGGACGAAACGTGTCTGATCTGTCCATGGGGATGTCCGTGGGACTCGTTCCGATTGTGGGAGAGGTTTTTAATGAAATTGACGCTATTTATGCCTTGGGTGCCATACAGGTAACAGTGATTGGACGAGGTGGGATTTGCGAAGGCGCGGGCAGCAGCACCTTCTTGGTAGAAGGAGATAGTACGTGGGCCAACGGCTTCATGGAATACCTGTGTTCTATAAAAGGTTCTTTGCCCAGTGGCATAGATGATTCCTTAAAAGAGTGTTTGCATTGCGGTCCGGGCGCTTTAGACCACCTAAATTGCATGTACAAAAGGAGAATAAATTATCATGTATAAAATTGGTGCCGTAACTATAGGGCAATCGCCACGAAGCGATGTCATTGCTGATATAAGGCCTATCCTTGGATCAGAAGTTGATGTAGTAGAAGCAGGCGCCTTGGACGGGCTTACTAAAGAAGAAATAGCAAAACTTGTCCCAAAAGAGGGAGATTACGTTTTGGTGACCAGGCTGCGTGACGGGACATCCGTCAAGGTCGCAGAAAGATACATCACTCCTCTACTCCAGGACAAAATCAGCAACCTTTTTGAAAGCGGCATTCCCGTGGTTTTGCTTTTGTGCACGGGGGAATTTCCCGAATTTCCCGCAAAGGGGTTGCTCATAAGACCACAAAGGATATTATTCGAGGTCACGAAGGCCATTGGTGCCGGGTTGAAATTAGGCGTCTTTACGCCTTCAGATGATCAAATAGAGCAATCGCGTAAAAGGTGGTCTACCATAACAAAAGAGCTACAAGTGGTGGCCGCTTCCCCATATATTAACTCGGATTCGTCTGTTTCTAATGGAGCTGAGCAATTGTCAAAGTGGGGTGCCCAGATTATCGTAATGGATTGTATAGGCTATACTTATCAGATGAAAAGGCGTGTAAAAGAAATTACTTCGTGCTCCGTAATTCTGGCAAGAACTGTTGCAAGCCGCATAGCCAAGGAACTGCTGGAGTGAGGGAAAGACTGTGGAGTTACATGATCTAAAAGGTTTGATAGAGATTGCGAAAAATAGCTGTTTACGATAAACATGGGTATCACAGAAGATATATTAGATGTATTCTTTAGCGGTTCAATAAATGCCGACTACGAACAGAACGGCAAAATATGGGTTTAATATAAGC
>DGDP01000016.1 GCA_002385485.1 Acetomicrobium sp. UBA3949
GTCAGTAAATCCGGGGTTTGGAGGCCAAAAGTTCATTCCGCAGGTTTTGGAAAAGGTGGGATGGCTCTACAGAGAACGGGCAGTTAAAAATTTTAACTTTTTAATAGAGATGGATGGAGGATTAGGACTGGAAAACGTACAAACCGCAGTGCGCTACGGTTGTGATGTGATTGTAGCCGGGAACGCCGTATTTGGCCATAGAGATCCTGCCTTTGCTTTAAAAACCATGCGGGATAAGATAATGGAGGTGTTCCAATAGGTGGCGAAGGATAAAGATCTCAAGGGCAAAAGTCTCTCGGAATTAGGCGATATTCTTCGACGCACGCGAGAGGAAAGGGAGTTATCTTTGGATGACGTAGCCAAAGATACCAAAATACCACGCAGTCATCTGTTAGCTATTGAAAGCGGCGAAATGGATCGATTGCCAGGAAGGATATTTGCCCGTTTCTTTATTAAGGAATATTTGAGCTACCTCGGGCTTTCTGAGCTGTGGTCTCAATATGATTCATTTCTTCCATTAGACGAGCAGATCGAAATATCATCTGTTCTGGGTACTTATACCCCCCCGCCCAAAGGGTTCAAGGCAACCTCAAGGTGGTGGATATATGCTGTCTTGGTCTTGCTTTTGGGGGCAAGCGGGAGTTTGCTCTATCTTCGCAGGGAGCATGTTATAGACATAATTAAACATCCGAGAAATGTCGTATCAGTGGAGACGGAAGTTGGCCCAGACGCCTCGCCGGAGGATATCCTAGCTGTAATAAACGGCTTTGAAGATAATCAAGAACAATCCATTGTTGTTGAAAGACACGATGAAGATGTTTCTTTACAAGCCACCTTACCTCACGTCGAGGGCGGGGAAGCGATGAAAGCACAAGAAAAAGAGAAAGAGGAAACTGCAAAGGAAATCTCTAAGATATTGGAGATCAAGGCTTCCAGAGGAAGGTGTTGGGTGCGAGTTTCAAGGGGAGACGAAAAAATATACGAAGGAACTCTTCAGCGAAACGAGACAAAGACCTTTGAGACAACTGGCGAGCCTATCAAGGTGCGTTTTGGCAACGTGGCTGCAGTGGATGTAACGTGGATGGGAACAAAGGCAGAGATGCCCAGAGGTTCCGTGGTTACAATCCTTTATCAGGCAGACGGGAAGGTTGTGAAGGCGGATTAATGAAAGAAAAAGTTTTCATCGTAAGTTTAGGGTGTGCAAAAAATCAGGTAGATAGCGAAAAGCTTGCCGGGGCAATGACTTCAAAGGGATTTGGGTTTGCGGAAAATTTCGAGACAGCCGACGTCATACTCGTGAACACCTGCGCCTTCATAGAGCCTGCAGTTAAGGAGAGTATCGATGTCATCCTGCATCTGGAAGAGCTTAAAGGTTTGGGAAAGGTTAAAAAAATTGGCGTTTTAGGCTGTCTCTTGAACCGGTATGGCGACGACTTAAAAAGGGAGTTCCCAACGGTAGACATATGGGCAAGGTCGGAAGAATGGGAACATGTTTTGAGCTGTCTTGGCGTAAATGACACGAGCTTTTCGCCTTGTTTGCGGGGTTTTATTCCGGAGACGACAACGTGGAGCAGGTATCTAAAGATAACGGAAGGATGCAATAATTGCTGCAGCTATTGCACCATACCCTCTATTAGGGGTCAGCTGAGAAGCAGGCCTATTGATGAGATTTTAGAAGAAGCGGAAAATCTCGTTTTGCAGGGAGCAAAGGAGATTTGCCTAGTGGGACAAGATTTGACTGCCTATGGCATGGATTGGGACGGTTCCTCTCATTTAGTTGAGTTGCTTGATTTGTTGGAAAAACATGTGCCCGACGGTATGTGGATTAGGCCTTTATATCTTCATCCGATGCGTGTTAATGAAAAATTTCTAGAGCGCATCGCCAGCTATAAAAATGTCCTAAGATATCTTGACATTCCAATCCAACATGTTGATGATGAGATCCTTTCGTGTATGAATAGAAATGTGACCGAATCGGATTTACGAAGGATATTTTCCTACGCAAGAAAAATAGATCCGGATTTTGCACTGAGGACTACTATAATTGTTGGTTTTCCGGGAGAAGATAATTTTAAATTTAAAAAAGTGCTGCGCTTTCTCGAGGATATGGAGATAGATAGAGTTGGAGCCTTTTTGTATTCGCCGGAAGAGGGCACCAAGGCAGCTGGCATAAAGAAACAGGTTTCTGACGAGGTCAAAAGGAAAAGGTTAGACATATTGATGGAACTGCAGGCAGATATATCATTGAGCCGACAGGAACGTTTTTTAGGTCGCAAGCTAAAGGTCATCGTAGAAGAAAGAAACTACGAGGATTGTGTATTGGGAAGATCCTTTAGAGAAGCTCCGGAGGTTGACGGCGTTATTGCAATAAAGGGAGTGAAGGATGTACCTTGTGGGGGCTTTGTAAATGTGAGAATTAATGCAGTTACAGAGCACGATATGGAAGCCGAGGTAGTTGTCGATGAGGGGTAATTTTTTTGAAGAAGCTGCTGTTTTGTGGGGAGTAGGTAGAGTGTCGTCGATGCCGGGCACTCTGGCATCATGCGTGGCCGCAGCTCTT
>DGDP01000074.1:0-42184 GCA_002385485.1 Acetomicrobium sp. UBA3949
TTCTGACGATGCCGAGTTGTACAGGTGGGGCAATACCCTAAAACGATGGCGACAACCTATATTAAACTACTTCGTAAACAAAACTACCAATGCCTATACCGAAGGATGTAATACGAAGGTGAAGATGCTAAAACGAATCTCCTTTGGCCTTAGAAACGTAGAGGTCTACACAAAAAAGATAATGTTGGGATTCTTACCACCGGAGTGTTCCCACACTATTTGAAATAGAGCCAATAACTACTTGCCATAACTTGAAAGGTGTGGTATTTATTAATGGACGATGCGACTAAAAAGCCTTTAATATTTATTCTTGCAGTCGCTATATTATTAGTCCCCTCCTTTGTCGTTACGGTTCGTAGCGACATGATTTCTGGTGCAGTAGAGATTACTAATATCATAGTATGTGAGGATTTAACCAGTGATCTCGTGCCCGTTAATGTAGTTTCGAGTTCTTCCGGTTTTTCCTATGGTATAACGCAAGTGTGTGTCGCCTTTACCTACCGTGGCAGCAGTTACTTCGAATCTTGTGTTGAATGGTATTACGAGGGTGATTTGATTCATAACGAGAGTGTTGATTTAGATGGAGAAGGGGTGAAGGTTTTTTATTTACTGCGCGACGATGGTGCTCCCTTAAAAAAAGGATTGTATGAATTTTATATAACTTGCAAAGGCGTGCGATTAGCTGATATTTCCTTTTCGATAGGAGGTTCTGAGAGTGAAATTGTTTCTTGACACAGCAAATATCAACGAGATTGAAAAAGGTCTTGAATGGGGGGTCATCAGAGGCGTTACCACAAACCCCTCTTTAGTTGCGAAAGAGGGTTCAATTTCCTTTCGGCAACATGTGAAGAAGATAGCGGAGATTGTTAAAGGTCCTGTTAGTGCCGAGGTAATATCGACCGATACCGATGAAATGATTGCAGAGGCAAGATCGTTGAGTTCTTTGGATCCAAATATCGTGGTTAAGATCCCTATGATACAAAACGGGATAGCAGCTACTAAAAAGCTATCTTCAGAGGGAATTCCCGTAAACGTCACGTTGGTTTTTTCGCCTCAACAGGCTTTGCTTGCAGCCTTGGCGGGAGCTGCCTACGTCAGCCCCTTTGTCGGTCGGCTTGATGATATTGGCGAGGATGGAATCGGGTTGGTTAGAGATATAGCGCAGATATTTTCGATCCATAACATAAAAACTGAGATTATTGCAGCGAGCATCAGACATTCGAGACATGTTTTTGATGCTGTCGTTGCAGGAGCGCATGTTGTTACGCTCCCCTTTAACGTTTTGGAGCAAATGTTTAATCATCCTTTGACGGATAAAGGTTTAAAAAAGTTTTTAGCTGATTGGGAGGTATACGTTAAGCATCATGGGAACTAATGCCATTGAAGATCAAGCAACGGAAAGCACCAAAAAAATAGCGGTCGAGGAAGAACAGGAAGTGGTAACGGCAGTTCCACGCCCCAGATACACCTTCAGGGAATTGATTAAGGCCACAATCCAGGATCTACGCCAGATAGCCAGAGAAATTTCCGTTCCTTCTGTTACAACTTTAAGGCGTAAGGATGACTTGGTTGTTGCTATTTTAGCTAGGCAGGCTGATAAACTTGGATTGCGCTTTAGCGGGGGAACGTTGGAAATTCTGCCCGAGGGATACGGTTTCTTGAGACCTTCAGGGCTGCTGCCCAGTGATCACGATATATACGTTTCTGTGTCTCAAATCAGGCGATTCGATCTGCGTAATGGCGATGTGGTTTGGGGAATGGTTAGGCCCCCGAAGGATCAGGAGCATTACGATGCGTTGTTGCGGGTCGAGATGGTAAATTTCTCCGATCCCGAGATGGCCAGACAGAGGCCCCATTTCGAACGTCTCACGCCGATATTTCCGAATGAAAAGCTTAAATTAGAAACAAGATCGGACATATTGTCAACTCGTTTAATCGACCTCTTTGCCCCTATGGGAAAGGGACAAAGGGCTTTGATAGTATCTCCCCCAAAAGCCGGCAAGACTACGCTTCTGAAGGAGATCGCCAATGCCATTACCACAAATAACCCCGAAGCCATACTGATGGTGCTGCTTATAGATGAAAGACCTGAGGAAGTCACGGATATGCAACGCTCCGTTGATGGGGAGATTATCGCATCTACCTTTGACAGGCCGGCCGAAGAACACATAAGAGTGGCTAATTTGGCCATCGAAAAGGCTAAGCGTCTGGTCGAAGTTCATAGGGATGTTGTTTTATTGCTTGATTCTATTACTCGTCTTGCTCGGGCGTCTAATTTGATCGTTCCGCCATCGGGCAGGACTCTGTCGGGAGGTATGGATCCCGTCGCGTTATATTTTCCAAAGAAGTTCTTTGGTGCTGCCAGAAACATCGAAGAAGGCGGAAGTCTTACTATAGTGGGTACGGCTTTAGTGGACACCGGAAGCAGGATGGATGACGTGATATACGAGGAGTTTAAGGGCACTGGAAATATGGAAATTCATCTGTCTCGAAAGTTGGCCGAGCAAAGGATCTTTCCTGCTATGGACCTTCTCAGATCTGGCACGAGAAGGGAAGAATTGCTCTTAAGTCAAGAGGAGATGACTAAGATATGGACTCTGAGGAGGAGAATAGCGAACCTCGACGAAGCTGAGGTCTTGAATTTGATATTGGAAAAACTAAGGCAAACATCCTCAAATAAGGAATTTTTGGTGACTATCAAGGTTTAATATCAAAATTACGGTTGCATCCTTTTCGTTTTTCAGGTAATTTTAACCTTAGGAGTTAAATCAATACCGTAGCCTAGGTTTTAGGAGGGGAAAAGATGTCCGAACACGATCCTGCCAATGGTAAGTCCTTTAAGAAAAGGTTGGATTTCCTCGTATTTGTTGCGTTAATGATTTCTGCTACGGTATTTATAGCTGGAGCCGCCCTTCAAAGGTCAAAAGTAGAAGCACTGGAAAGCTTGGGTTTTTTGGAACTAAAAGAATTTGACTTGCCGGGGTATTTGATCGTTGATGTAACAGACCTACTTATCCCCGATGGAGACATGGGTGCCATAGGTCCTTTGCCCGATGGCTCCGGGGCAATAATGTTTAAGGAGAAGACTTTGAACAACGCCGACACGCAAGAAAAAGAGTCGGGAAATGATGTCCAGGAAAAACTAAACAAGTTGCAAGAAGAGTATTTTAACGGGCAGGATACTGCTGTCCAAGCCGGGAACGATAATAGTAGCGGTGAGATAATTCTCGAAGAGGTAACACCCGATTATCGGGTACATGAAGTTCAACAGGGAGAAACCTTGGCCAGCATAGTCAAAAGATACACGGAGTATGGAATTTCGATCGAAGATATCGCCAAGGCCAATCAAATTAGCAACATACACAAGTTGAATGTCGGCGATATTCTCTTAATCCCAACATCTAAGGACAATGTCGACGTCGTTTTGAAAGAACTGTTAAAAAGGCGCGCCAAAGCCGAAGAAGAAGCAAAGTCCGCCCCAAAGATAGAAACCCGTACTTATATAGTCCAAGAAGGCGACAGCCTCTGGGCGATAGCAAATAAAGTGAATTTGGATATCAATACTTTATTTGGCTGTAATGATCTGAAGAATCCTGACTTACTGAAACCAGGCAGCAAATTAAGGATCCCCAACCAGGACGGTATATTTTACAAGGTAAACAAGGGAGATACTCTAAGCTCTATTGCAAAAAAATACGGAATTTACATTGAGGCAATTGCGGCTGCAAATTCTATTGAAACTGATGCAGTCTTGATAGTCGGGAGCGAAATCTTCTTGCCGGGAGCAAAGGATCCGAGCAGTTTTACAAGCGGGACTTCGAGGGCCAATGGAAACAGCGGTTCTATAGGATTTAGATGGCCTGTAAGAGGACGACTTACGAGCCGATTCGGATATAGGCGAGATCCCTTTTCGGGTCGTAAAGATCTTCATACGGGTTTGGATATTGCCGCCCCGAGGGGTACTCGCATAGCTGCTGCTGCGGCGGGTCGTGTCGTTCACGCCGGATGGATGGGTGGATATGGCCGCACAGTCGTAATAGATCATGGTCGAGGATATAGGACATTATACGGCCACTGCAACAGTATTTCGGTAAAGAAAGGTCAGAGGGTTAGCGCAGGTCAGGTAATTGCGACTGTTGGAGCGACTGGCAGAGCTACGGGACCACATCTACATTTTGAAGTCAGAAAAAATAATTCTCCCGTCAATCCTTTGAAGTACTTGAGGTGATAATTGTGATTAAATTTGGGACCGATGGTTGGCGTGGAATAATAGCTGACGATTTTACCGTCGATAATGTAAAAAGGGTTAGTTGGGCGATAGGTAAATATATACTTGAAGAATACGGTGATAGGGCAAGTGTGCTGGTGGCTCGTGATGGCCGTTTTCTGGGCGAAAGATTTGCAGCCATAGCTGCCGGGGTTTTGGCAGCTATGGGGCTTAAGCCGACGATATTGGAAGGACCGACAGCTACTCCAACGTGCGCTTATGCTGTGAAGGAATATGGTGCAAGAGGAGCAATAATGTTCACTGCAAGTCATAATCCTCCTGAGTATCAGGGGCTCAAATATATTCCCTATTTCGCGGGTCCGGCCACTCCCGATATCACTGGCAAAATTGAGTCTTACATAGCGATGGCGCCGTCTTCTGTAGACACTTCCGACGAAAACATAGAATATGCCGACCCCACCGAATCATATATAGCCCACATCAAGGGTATCGTTCAATTGGAAGGCAATGCCCAAAAGATCGTTGTCGATACATTACACGGTGTTGGGGGCAGATATTTGCCTCGAATATTGCGAGAGTGTGGGTTTGAAGCAATTTCTATAAATGAAGATATAAGGCCTGACTTCGCAGGATTAAGTCCGGAGCCCAAAAAAGAGACTTTGGAGTCTCTCATAGGTAAGGTTAAGGAATTGAGTGTAATTGGACTTTCTACGGATGGCGATGCCGATAGATTTGGAGTTGTCGACGAAAAAGGTGAATTTTACCCGGCAAACTATATATTAGCCATACTATATTCATATTTGCTGGAAACCGGTCGCACCGGTGGAGTGGCAAGAACTGTGGCTACGACGCATATGTTGGACGAAATAGCTAAACTTACAGGCCAACGGGTTTGGGAAACCCCCGTGGGATTTAAATATTTAGGTCAATTGCTCTTGAAGGAAAAGGTTTTGTTGGCAGGGGAAGAGTCCGGGGGAGCTTCCATAGCAGGACATATCCCTGAAAAAGATGGCATCCTCATCTGCCTTCTGGTATTAAAGGCCGTCGTTGAAACGGGGCGCAGCTTAAAGGAATTGCTTGAAGCAGTATACGATAAAATTGGTGCAAAATATGTCTCCACAAGGCTCGACTTCAAAGTTGCCCGTGAGCAGAAGGAAAAAGTAATTTCTTTAATCGACAGTTGGCAGGATCGTTCCTTTTGCGGCGATGCTGTTATATCTGTAAAAAGAGATGACGGATTGAAAATAATCTGCGAGAGGGCGTGGATTTTATTGAGACCATCGGGAACTGAAGACGTAGTTCGCCTTTATGTCGAGGCAAAGGGAGAGGATATCTTGCAAAAATTTAAAGAGAGTGCAGTGAACGTATTCGGACTTGATGTAAAATAAGCAGTTTTTACCATGTCAAATTAATTTATATTTGCTACATTTGGCCGAGAGAAGAGCCTCCTCGGCCTTTTTAGATGATATGATATTGAATATCTTAAAATAAATTTAAGGCTCGTTACGGAGGTATACATATGAGTAAGTACGTTTTTGTTACCGGAGGCGTGGTTTCATCTCTTGGAAAAGGCATTACGGCAGCATCGCTGGGGCTGTTGCTTAAACGAAGAGGCTATAAGGTGACGGCTATTAAATTGGATCCATACATCAATGTGGATGCCGGCACGATGAACCCCTATCAGCATGGTGAAGTTTTTGTGACCGACGATGGCGCAGAAACGGATTTGGATCTTGGGCATTACGAGAGGTTTATTGACGAATCTTTAATGGCTAAAAATAATGTCACTACAGGTCAGGTGTATTCCTCTGTAATAAAAAAAGAACGGGAGGGCAAGTATCTGGGGGCCACCGTTCAGGTCATACCGCACATTACGAATGAAATACAGGAGAGGATTCAAAAAGCTGGAGAAGGCTTTGATGTAGTATTGGTAGAGATAGGTGGAACTGTAGGGGATATTGAGGGTCAGCCTTTTTTAGAAGCCATCAGGCAGTTTGGTTACAGAGTCGGCAGGGAAAACGTAGTATATTGTCATGTCACTCTGGTTCCCTTTATATCCACGGCAGGAGAATTGAAGACCAAACCAACCCAACATAGCGTAAACGAGTTACGGCGTATTGGAATTCAACCTGACGTAGTCGTATGCAGGACAAGCCTTCCTTTGCAAGAAGAACTGAGAGATAAAATAGCTCTATTTTGCAATGTAAAGAAAAAGAACGTTGTAGAAGCCATTGATTGTGATAATATTTACAAAATACCTATGCTACTGCGCGACCAAGGATTCGATACCATGGTTATGGAGATGCTGAACCTTGAAAACAGCGAAGAGCCAGATTTGACAGAATGGGAAAATTACTTACGACGGTGCGAAAATTCGTCAAAAAATGTCGAAATAGCCCTAGTGGGAAAATATGTAGGACACAAAGACGCCTATCTCTCCGTCAAGGAAGCACTGGAACATGCGTCGGTCAACAACGGTGCTCATACAAACATTCGTTACGTAGAGGCGGAGGAGCTCGAACGACAGGGAGTCAACATCCTAAAAGGGGTGAATGGCATATTGGTGCCCGGCGGATTTGGTAGAAGAGGAATTGAAGGAAAGATCATGGCTGCGCGATATGCTCGCGAAAATAGGATACCTTACCTTGGCCTGTGTCTGGGAATGCAAATTGCTGTAGTAGAATTCGCCAGAAACGTTTGTTCCATTGTTTCTGCCCATAGCTCCGAATTTGATCCGGGAACGCCCAACCCTGTCATTCATTTATTGGAAGAACAAAAAAATATATCCGATGTGGGCGGCAGTATGAGGCTTGGGTCCTATCCCTGCGAAATAAAACAGGGTACTCTGGCCTATGAGGCATACGGAGAAGCTATGGTCTACGAAAGACATCGTCATAGATGGGAATTTAATAACGATTACAGGAGTCGCTTGGAGAAAGAAGGTTTACTTGTTTCAGGAGTGTGCCCCGACAGAAATTTGGTTGAGATTGTCGAATTAAGGGATCACCCGTGGTTTGTCGGTGTTCAATTCCATCCCGAATTTAAATCTCGCCCGACGAGACCGCATCCCCTCTTTTCGTCTTTCGTAGGGGCAGCTTTGAAGAATGGCTCTATTATAAACTGAAGGGAGCGACTGTCATGACAGGGAAACTGAAAAGCCTGCTTATAGTAATGGCAATAGGAATGATTATCTCTAGTAACATGGCTGCATACGGGGAGGAAGCCCTTGATAAACCCCCTTTTGAGATTCTATCCCACATCGAAGAGTTGACCTATGGTCAGCCTAAAAGCGGAGGATTAATGTCTCGTTTGTCCGAAATAGAAAAAGCCTATTTCGGCAGAGAGTTGCCGGGAAGCCTTTCGGAACGTCAACAAGCTTTCTTGAATTTTCTGGAGAATGGATTGCCGGATCAACCGTCCTTCATTTTTAAGTTAGGGGTATGCGAGTGGATCGTAACACAGAAGATTGGCGACGGTAATTTGAAGGAACGCCTAGAAGCTCTTGAGAAGCTGCTGGAGGGTGAACCTAAAATAGACGGGCCCTTTGCGATGAGGCTTGAGCGAATAGTAGGATTAATACTTCCTGAGGGCATAACATGGGAGGAAGTTGAAGTTCCCGACAAAAAGGTTTTTAAAGTGGCCTTGAAGAACACTCTATCGCCTCAGGACGTAAAGGTGGGAGATCCCGTTGAGCTTGTAATGCAGGGTGATTTTGTCGTAAATACATCCTTGATCGCCCCTTCAGGAAGCTACGTTCTCGGTAGAATTGACAGCATAAAACCTCCCAGGAGTTTTGGTAGACCTGCAGAGGTTAAAATCGCCTTTGATCATATCATACCTTTAGACCTTGTAAATAAAATCCCGGTAATGATGGGCGAAGAAGCAGAAAAAGCCAGCAAGGCCGACGATAGCGTAATTGCAGCGGCCGGAGCCAGTTTTGTCGGTGCTATTTTGCTCGGTCCTCTCGGTTTTGCAGGTGGAATGCTCGTGAAGGGCGATGTCAAAGACATACCGGCAGGTACCCCTTTTTATCTGGAAACTGCTAAAGTTACGACTGTAAGGGCCTATCCCGTGCCCGAGATATTGCAAAGCATAATTAACCCATCGCAGACACCTCCTCCTCCTGCGGAAGAGGTCGAGCAAACGGAAAATACATCTACGACTCTCAATAAAACCAAATATCAATAACACCAAATACCTAGTCGTTAACGACTAATGTATATGATATTGGAGGGGTAAAGCATGAAGAAATTTATCTTAATTTTGACTTTGGCTGCAATGATTTCTACAGGAGGAGGCATTGCATATGCCTTCGATGTATCGGATATAATAGGCGTTATCGGGGGAGGTTTTTTGGTAGAGACTATAGCTGATCCCCTTAACGATTTCATAAACACTGTCACGTTAAATAGAGGTGTGGCTTCCGAAGAATCTACCAAAGTTGTGCCAATAGTATCCGTAGGCCAAGGGACGCGCATAGGTGCTGCCCAGGTTTCGGGTCCGAAATCGGCCATAGATAATACGAAAGCTGTAGCAAGAATCGATGCCAAGTTTCAGAATCGCTTCAGGATAGAAATTTTAATACCCATTGATTCTCTAAACCCTTTGGAGCGATTTAGAAGAGTCCAAGGAGTGGGCGTTTCTGCTGTTATAGATTACAAGTTATAATCGCAAATGTACAAAGAAGGGGTTCATTTTTTGAGGAAGGTAAGCTGGATAGCTTTGATTTCGATATTCTTCTGCCTATGTCCTCTTTTTGCGGGGTCGGCGTGGGCAGAAGATGTTGCCATAGAACTGGTGGAAAAGCTCCAAGGCAACACTGCCTTTTGCTGGGGTACGGATTGCCTGGTATGGCTGGTCCATTATCCCGAAGATATTGTAGACCCTTGGGTTTCCATTGAAGCTAAAAGACAAGGGTTCGGCGAACAAGATAAAGAAAAGTATCGCCGGGCCTTTGTCAAGGATTTAAGGTTCGACGAAAGCGAGCCTTTTCTCCTTACGATATATAATTTCGGCATAAAGCCTCTGTCTTTGAATCCTTTATCAGAACACCTGTTTTTGAAAAAAGACGGAGAGAAATTGAGCCTGTTGGCTTATGACAGCAGCTTCGATAAGCCCATATATGGTTTGTTGCAGGGTTTGGTATATTTTCCAAAAATCGACGCCGAAGAATTTACCGTCCTTTTAGGCGGTCTTGAGCCGAGAGAAATGCTTTTCCCCTTTGGGTCGAAATCATTACAAGCTGAGGCCGATGTTCAAAAACAATCAAAGGCTGAGGAAACCTGGCATGAAAGTGAAAATGCTGGGGAAAAACCGGAATTTGAGAAGATCGTGGTAGAGCTTCCCGCTACACATAAGATAGAAAGTGACGATAAAGAAACAGGGATGAAGGAGAAGAAAGCCCCTAATGAAACAACTTCTTCTGAAAAAGGGGATGTCGCCGGTGAAAGCGACAAGATTGTTGTGCCCAGGACACCTCCCGGGCCCGATCCGTTGCTTAGGGTACAAGAACCGCAAGAGACAGATACAGACGTACTTTTGAAGAACATGTTGAAGGACATCGAAAAAGAAACTTCCATGACCAAAGAGGAGGTTGTAAGGCTTTTTGTAGAAAGCTGGATAGCCGGAGATGCTGAAACTATGTATGAGCTTCTATCGACTGAAAGCCAAAATGCCTATTCATTTGAAGATTTTAAGAAAGCAGCGATGGAGTCCAACATCAGATGGGCCTTTAGCGATGGATATGATCTCGCGTGGATCAATGACAACAGAGTAAAAATTAGCGGGATTCAGAAAATGCTCCTTTTAAAAGTTGAACGAAGTAAGGTGTTAGGTGTTGTCGAAGAAAGGAGAAGGTGGCGAATTGTTGGGTAAAAAGAGGCTGTGGCTTATAATTCTTTTTATCGTTTTTGCCGGCTTTTTCGCCGCTTTTTTGGTGAGGGATTTGTATTTGACTGTCGAAAGTGATGACGGTGATAAAAATGTCTTTGCAGTAGAAAATATCCATTATCAAAATATAATTGACGACAGTCTGTACATATTGGACGCTAAAAAAGGATGGAAGACGAAAGATATGTATGTGCTTGAAGATATTAGTATTTCCATTAAAGGAAGCAGCGATACCGAATGGAAGGTGCAGGCTAAGAAGGGGAGCGTTCCTGAATTGTCCGGGGGTGTTGTCAGTTTAAAGGATGCCAAAGGCATTACACAGGTAAGTTCGGATAAGTATCATTGGGAATCCCCTGAGATACACTGGAAACCTGACGAAAAACTTTTTTTCTTTGATAACGGCATTCGTGCCTTTGGCGATTTAATAGAAATAGAGTCCCGGAGAGGAGTGGTACGCCTTTCCGGTGAAATGCAATTATCTGAAAGGGTTAAAGTAGTATATAAAGCGCAAGACTTGGCAAACAAATGACATCACTTTCGTTCCAATAGATAGAAGGGGAATAAATATGATGAGACGCGACCATTCGAGTCTACGCAAAAAAGGTATTTATATTTTTTTATTGATATTTTTTGTATCTTTCGCAAGCACTTGTGCCGTTGCTCAAGATGCTTCCTTGCCAATCACGCTGGAAGCGGATAGGGTGGTTTTTTTTGAGGCTGAGAACCGTGCCGAGGCCGAAGGGAGTGTTGTCATAAAACGAGCCGATATGACGCTTACTGCTCCTTACGTTGAGTATTACGTAAATGACTCAATGGTATTTGCCCAGAGCAAGGATAACGAGCCTGTCGTTTTAGAATGGGGCGAAAGGATTTTAAGGGGAGATAAGTTAGAATACAACTTAATGACTCAGGAGGGTGTAATGCAAAACGGATCGGGCCAAGAAGGCCCTGTCTACGTATATGGCGGGGATGTCATGGTAGCGCCCGCAGAGGCGGCATTAGAGAAAGGTTGGTTGGGCAAGGGGGATTTAAAAAAGACCGACAAAGAGGCCCACGTCGCCGTCTGGGAAAGGGCGAACTATACGACTTGCGATGCGCCTCAACCTCATTATCACCTTTATACTACGAAAATGACTGTAATACCGGGAAATAAAGTGGTTCTAAAGCGTCCCAAGGTTTATATGGACGGTAAATTGCTCTTCACATATATTTTTAACTATGAAGTCAGTTTAAAAGAAGGAAAGCCGGGCGGTCCCTTCGTTTATCAATTCAAGGACGACTCGGACAAGGGAACGGGAATCATAGGATACGGCCCTATCGTCACGGACGACAGGCTGTCCGTAAATGCCCATCTGGCTTATTGGTCTGATATGAATGAAGAGTGGATATTATCGGGCAATTACGTTCTTACCGATCAGTGGAATTTGTTTGCCTCGGCAGCCTATTTATATAATTCGGATGAGGACGAAAAGAGATATCGTCCAAGCTGGGGTGCAGGCTACCATAATGCAGGTTTTTCCGGAAGGGTTCATTGGACTCAGGCAGAAAGCGTTTCTATAAAAAAAGAATCGGGAAGAACTTACAATGGCGTACTTTGGCGGTCTCCCGAAGTCGAGTTGTTCACTCCCTGGGTCGATCTTACCTCAAAGACTAAATCGCGGCTCGCCCTTTATTGGGGACATTATGAAGCTATGGGAGTTAGAGGTGGGGATGAGGCATCGGTCGATAGATGGGGTTACGGTTTCGACTTTTCAACTTCTTTTTCGCCCTTGGATAAAAAGAACAATAACTTCACTCCCTTCATTTGGTCTAGTTATCAGTGGTTCAAATACGATGACCCAAGTCAACGTCAGGAAATTATCGATGCAATATGGGGTTTGCGTTACCGCATCGGCGAATTCCCCATGGTAACAAGTTATGCTCAGCGTTGGACGACGGGCGAATCGCCGATGAGTTGGGACGATTACGACGATAGGCGAGAGATCTACCAGACTGTTGGTATTCCTTTGGGCAGTCGCTGGAGGGTTGCCGTAAGGATGGCTTACGATTTCAGGGACGAACATTTGGATGAGATTGTGGGAAGCCTGGTATACGATGAGCATTGTTATGCCTGGGAGATAATATATAAAGATGAAAGACCGTTATATTCCGATGATGAAGACGACTGGATCGGCTTGAGGTTGGTTATAAAAGCTTTCCCTGAGAGCAATATTACCTTTGGCGGAGAGGTCGAAGAGATAAGAAGTCCGGCCCAGGAGGTTGGTTTTATAAAATGAGAGTTTTAGTGTTGTATGGAGGCGATAGCCCGGAACGTGAGGTCTCTTTGGCGAGTGGGAAGGCTGTATTGGAAGCAGCTTCAAGGTGTGGGTTCGATGTATTGGATGGCTGTGTTGAAACGGTCAAAGACGTAGTTAGGCTGATGAATGAGCGTGATTGCGATGTAATATTTATAGCCTTACACGGAAGCTGGGGAGAAGATGGCAGGTTGCAGGCCTTTCTTGATTTTTACGACATCCCCTACACAGGGTCGGGATCTGAGGCATGTATGCTTGCCATGAATAAAGTATTGAGTAAATACAGGTTTCAAAGAGACGGAATTCCCACCCCCGATGGTGTTGAGGCCAACTTATTTCAAGAGGGGATCAATGGTGCTTGCAAAAAAATCTTGGAATACTGTGATTATTTTTTGAATGGCGGTAAAATGGTCATCAAACCGGCGAGGTGTGGCAGTACATTGGGCGTTTCCGTCATTACATCCTCCAGCGACGTATATGAAGCTGTTCAGCTGGCTTCAAGCTATGATAGCCTTATCATTGCAGAGCGTTACATCTCTGGAAAAGAGATAACCGTTGCTGTTTGGGATGACGGCAAGCCACAAGCTTTTCCCGTAATCGAAATAGTCCCCAAAAATTCGCTTTATGGCTATAAAGCGAAATATACACCCGGCAACAGCGCATATTTCGTGCCGGCGCAATTAGAGGATTCGATCGCCAAACGGATTCAAGAGGCCGCGCTCATGGCCCATGTCAGCTTGGGGTGTGAGCTGTACAGTAGGGTAGATATGCGCCTCGATACCCAAGGGAATCCCTATGTATTGGAAGTCAATACTGTTCCAGGACTTACGAGTACCAGTTTGGTCCCTAAAGCTGCAAGGGCGATCGGATGGGATTTCGACAGATTTGTGAAAGAACTTATCCAAAATACGCTGAATAAAAAGCTCTAATTAAAATTAGATATAAAGAGAAAAGAAAAGACGCTTATAAGCTTTCTTTAAATATTTTGTCTTTACACTTCTATATTAAGAATTTTAAGACGTCTAACTCCGCGGGGCGCCCTTGCTATAACCTCATCTCCCACGCTCTTTCCTATTATCGCCTGCCCTACGGGACTGGAGACAGAAATTTTGTGATTATTGGGATCGGTTTCTTCCGAATTAACGATTACATAGGTGAATTCTCTATTCAAGTCCAAATCTTTCAATGTTACCTTGGTCCCTAAAGTCACCTGGCTGGTATCTATTTGGTCGTTCTCTATCACCTTAGCTTTGGATAACTGTGTTTCCAACTGTTGAATTCTGGCCTCTAGTTTTGCCTGGGCCTCTTTAGCTGCATGATATTCTGCGTTTTCGCTCAAATCGCCAAAGGATCTGGCCTCTTCGAGTTGCTGAGATATTTCCGATCGGCCTTCGCTTCTTAGTTTAATCAATTCGGCCCTCAACTTCTGATATCCTTCACGTGTCATAAGGATGACATCGTCTTGTTGGGTTCTCTGTGTCGACATATACCTTACCTCCTTGAGGAAAGAGCTTTATGGATCGCTTAGGCTTTAAGAATTTTACAACATTTATCGGCTATGTCAATCGACACATCGTAATTGCCAGTGAAATGACGAGGTTGAGGGTCCTCCTTTGCTGGATGTGGCGATTTAATTTTCATATAAGTCGTGCATTCTAATTTTTTGTCGTAATTTCCATCGATCGATTTCGTTTTGGAGAGATAACATCGATTCGTGAAGACGATATATCCTAAATCTGTTTGCCGAATCTGTATGCAATGTTAATCGTAAGTTAAATCGATGTTGTTGCATGTGACGGATGTTCTGGCCTATGTAAGTGGGGATTTTGACTTTATATGGCATGGCAGCAGAATAATATCTGTATCCTGCAATATGATTTGTCGCATGTCCGTGGTTCCTTTCTTTTATCGTATTAGGAGTAAAAATATTGTGCTGTGTATAACCTAAATGTTTTCCATTGAATCCATAACTTCCTTGAGCCAAAGCTGGGCCAAAAAAGCATATCAGTATTGTTACCGCTAACACCGCTATTGCTGATTTTTTCATGGTATGTCACCTCTAATTTAGGTTTACCTAAATTGTATCCCAAAATGAAGAGAATTTCAATGGTTTCACAGCGATTTCCGATGGTGAAGTCGATAATATGTGCAATGGCAGGATGTTAAAGCAAAACAATACTTGACAAAGTCATATGGCTTGGTTTAATTATCATGCACATTTCGTTAAAATTTTTTTGAAAATATCGGAGGAACTTTAATGTCAATATTGTCTGTTGCATTGATAATTGCCGTTGGTTTTTGCTCAGGTTTTTTGAACGTGTTAGCCGGAGGGGGAAGCCTGCTTACCATACCTCTTTTAGTTTTTATGGGTTTAGATGTATCGGTGGCTAACGCAACCAATCGCGTTGGTGTTTTGTTTCAAAACGTCTTTGCTGCCCAACACTTTCATAAAAAATCACTTTTTCGACTCAAAGATTGTTTGTTTTTTGGGTTGCCCTCTCTTTTAGGTGCTGCCTTGGGCACATTTGGAGCGGTTAGTTTGGATGAGAGATATTTGAGGATTGCAGTAGCAGTGTTGATATGTTGCATGGCCGTACTTTTGGTATTGAAGCCGGATATGTGGGAGCGCGAACGCGAGATTTCCTTGCCCAGATGGGTTTTGATCCTTGCCATGTTTCTAATAGGTGTTTACGGAGGATTTATACAGGCGGGTGTAGGTTTTTTCCTTTTATGGGCACTTGTCGGGTTGGGAGGTAAGGATCTTCTTCACGCCAATGCGCTAAAAGTCGTAGTCATAGCAATGTTCACCACATTAAGCTTAGCGATTTTCCTCCTTAACGGAATGGTTAACTTTCCATTAGGTGTCGTTTTGGCAATAGGCAATTTCATTGGGGGTATAGCAGGGGCGCATTTTGCCATTTTAAAAGGAAATAGGTGGCTAAGGTTGATACTGTCTGTTGTGGTGACGATAAGCGCCATAAGGATGTTGTTAAGTCTATGATGTTAGACCATGGATAAGTGCCTATAATATCTTTGTAAGATAAGATCAGCAAAGGGAATGATGTCAATGGCTTTTAGTTTCGCTATCGATATATACGGTTGTCAGATGAATCAATACGATGGAGATCGGTTGAGAACATCCTTAATACGAAGAGGCTGGATTGAGACCGATAGAAACAAAGCTGATGCAGTGGTAATTGTAACCTGTAGCATTAGAGAAAAGGCCGAGCAAAAGGTGTTGAGCGAGATTGGGCGTTACGGGAAACTCTACAGGACGAAGGGTAAGCCTGTTTTGGCAGTTATCGGATGTATGGCCCAGAACATGGGAGCTGATTTGCTTCGGAGGTTTCCTCAAGTGAAGGTCGTAGCAGGGCCAAGACATATAGGATGGGTTCCCGATGCTTTGGAGAATGCAATGATGCATAAAACTGTCTTATATCTCGACGAAGATCCCAGGGGACTGATAGATCTACATGATGCTCCAATGATCAGAAGCAATCCCTATAAGGCATTTGTAACCATTGCCCATGGATGCGACAATTTCTGTACTTATTGTATTGTGCCCTATGTACGGGGAAGGTTTGTGTCGAGGCGACCTGGCGAGATATTAAAGGAAGTATCCGAGCTCGTAGATGATGGCGTCCTCGAGGTCACTCTTTTAGGCCAGAACGTCGACTCCTACGGCAAGGATCTTAAAGAGGGTTATCTATTTTCTAATCTCCTGCGAGATGTGGCTAAGGTTCCCCGACTATTGAGAGTTCGTTTTACCACTTCTCACCCACGCGACTTCACCGCAGACGTAATAGTAGCAATGGCAGAGGAATCGAAAATTTGTCCGGCCGTTAACCTCCCGATTCAGTCGGGGAGCAACAGGATTTTGAAGAAAATGAACAGGGGTTACACAGTTGAGGACTACGGAAAAATAATAAAGCGCCTGCGAGAGGCTCTGCCCGAAGTTTCTATAACCAGCGACCTAATCGTTGGTTTCCCCGGTGAGACGGAGGAAGACTTACAATGCACATTGGAGATGTTGAAAACGATGGAATTCGACTTAGTTCATACCGCTTCTTATTCTCCGAGAGAGGGTACTCCGGCAGCCAATATGCCCGATCAAATCCCTGAAGAAGAAAAAAAGAGAAGGCTTTCAATCGTAAACGAATTGCAAGACGCGATTTCATTTAAAAAAAACAAAATCTTAGAGGGTAAGGTTTTTGAAGTATTGCTCGACGACTTTGCCCCTAGGGGCAAAGGTATGTTGCAGGGCAGGACGCCTACGGATAAGGTGGTGCTTGTGCCGGGAGATGAAAGCATGCTTGGTAAATTGTGCGAAGTGCGCATAACTGGTGCGTCTAATTGGTATTTATATGGCGAAATAGTATCTTTTAGAGATTTTAGCGATGTTCTCGAAGTCAGAATTTAAAATACAGGAAGCGAAAAGAAAAATTGAAAAATACAGCAAAGGGAAAAGATTCAAAGGGATAGCTGCAGCTTTTCTATGCTTAATCTTGGCAATCGGTGTTTCGACAGCTTATTTGTTAGGCAAATCGAAAGTCCATGAAACAGATGAAAAATATTACGGCCTCGATGAGCTTACAAACGCCAAATTCGAAGGAGCAAAAAGAGAAAATGACGCAAATGGTGCAGGAACGTCCATTCCCGAGAAGGTGTGGGTTTTGTATATCACGGGAGCAGTTAAAAGTCCGGGCGTATACAAACTGCCGGAAGGATCCAGGGTATACGAATTGGTGGCAGAAGCAGGGGGGCTTACCGAGAAAGCCGATTCAGTTGCCGTCAATTTAGCGGCGAACTTGAAGGATGGGTGTCACGTCCATGTGCCAGAAAAAGGAGAACATGTCCCGCTTACGTTGAGTGAGCAAAAGGGAGCGGTCTTTATAGACCAAAAGGGTAAATTGGAGCCTTCGAAAATCGATGGAGCTACCTTTGAGGACTATCATGGTAGTTCCGATTTAATAGATCTGAACAGTGCAACTGCCGAGATGTTGCAGTCGCTGCCCGGAATAGGATCCAAGACAGCTCAAGCGATATTATCCTATCGGGAAGACAAGGGAGGTTTTCGTTCTGTCGAGGAGCTGCTTGAAGTAAAGGGAATAGGTCCCAAGAAGATGGAAAAAATCAGGCCTCTGATTACCGTCGGCTATCGATGAAGTTATTTAGAGAAGCTCCTTGTTTATCCTTGTTATTATCCCTAGTGATTTCCATCCTTTTGACGGGAAAGGGTTTCCCTTTTTGGCTGTCGGGCATTGTCTCAGGGTTTATTTTTTTAGGCTTAGGATTTTGTGCCCACGATGGAACACCGAATTCTTCGTATATTTTTATCCTCTGCTTTGTCGTTAGCATGTTTGGTAGCTTGTGGTCGAGCTATAGAGTAGAGACCGATCTCTTTTTAAGCGGCAGGCTCGCGGAAAAGGCCGTTGTTGCTTTCGAAAGGCCATGGGGCAGCAAAAGGGCAGTCGTATTCAAGACACCCAAGGGAAAATTTGTCGGTTTTACATCTCCTTCTTTAGCTTTAAAGGAAGGAGACTCCGTCGGTATAAAGGCGTCGGTATTGCCGATAGAGCGCAGGAACATCGGATTTAATCCCTATACTTATTGGAGGTCCAGGGGTGTAGTGGGTCGTCTGGTAGGCCTTCAAGTGAAAAAGTCCCGCAAGAGCTCTCCTTTGAGCGTTTATCGTTGGCGATCATCGTTGAAAGAATGGATACTGCTGAATTATCCTCCAAGAATTCGGGGATATCTTTTGGCAATGCTTTTGGGCGTGAGGGACCCGGAATTGGTGAAACTTCATTCAAGCTGGGGCACCTCTCACTTGTTGGCTGTCTCCGGCTTCCACGTCGCCCTTCTTGTGGGGGTAATCTTTTCGACTTTAAGAGGATCTAGGCTCAAGGTACAAATATCCATTCTTTTTTTATTTGTATACTTGATCTTTACAGGTTTTGCAGCGAGCGCTACCCGTGCCGGATTGATGGTTACCTTCGCTTTGATCGGTAAGTTGATCGGAAGACCGATAAAGCTTCTTCAGGCCGTCAGCTTAGCGGCCATATCCTTAATATTGTGGAGACCGTGGTTTGTGTGGGATATCGGATGGAAATTATCCGTGATGTCTGCTCTGACAATCGGTTGCATGGACATTTTTCCCAAAAAGTTTTTGCCCTTTATACTGAGTTCTCTCCTTTGGGTTGTTAACGCCGGTTGTGTCCTTGCAACATTTGGAACGCTGCCATTGGCAGGGCTTGTAATTAATCCCATTGCCATTCCGATGTTCGGTATTTTGTTTTTGACAGTAATTCTTTTTGCTCCATTTGCTTTCTTGCCCTTCGAAATTGGCAGGCCTTTTCTTTTCTTGACAGAGGGAGTGTTGGTAGCCGTTGAAAGGGCGCTTAATCTGATTTCATCTTTGATGCCTGCAACCCTTACGGAAGTTTGGCCCTGGCCCTTTATTTCCCTTGGAATATTTTTTATTATATTGGCCAAAAGATTAAGTTTTAACAATTTTAGGAATTTTTGTCTTTCAAGTTGTGGGTTGTTCGTTTATATAATGTTATTATCTTGATTTGATGGGAGGTTTTTGCAATGCTTCTTGTGCTAGATATAGGAAATACCCACACTTGCGTTGGTATCTTTGATGGCGCTTGCCTGATCGCTGATTGGAGACTCACCTCTGAGAGGCGTACCGAAGACGAGCTGGGGATATACCTTACGGGATTGCTTAATATGACTAAAAAAAGTCAAGATCTCATCTCAGGGTCAATAATATCGAGTGTGGTTCCGCCATTGGAAGCTGCCTGGAGCCGGGGCATATACAAATACTTGGGCATCGAACCTATGGTTGTAAGTTCAGAGCTTGATCTTGGGATCGAAGTAGGGTACGAAACACCGGCCGAAGTCGGAGCGGACAGGCTTGTAAATGCAGTGGCGGCTGTTCATCATTATGGATGTCCTGTAATAATTGTCGATTTTGGCACGGCAGTTACCCTTGATTACGTGACGTCAAACTGCGTTTACCTCGGTGGTGCAATAGCACCTGGCTTGCTTGCCAGCATAGAGGCGCTATTCGGAAAGACGGCAAAACTTCCCCTCGTCACTCTAGAGCCTCCAAAGAGGGTCGTTGGCAGATCTACGTCAGAATCGATGAGGTCAGGTATACTTATAGGATATGCGGGTTTGATAGACGGTTTAGTTGATCGAATGTCGCAAGAGCAGAAGGAAACGCCAAAGGTCATTGCTACGGGAGGGCATGCCGAGGTAGTCGCTAGATGGTCGAGCAGAATAAATACAGTTGATTCCAATTTAACGTTGGAGGGCTTGAGGCTTATATATGAACGAAATGCCAAATAACCCTGTATGGCTTGCCCCAATGGCAGATATAACATCCTGGCCCGTCAGAAGGATGTTTTTTCGGGTAGGTGTCGGTTTGGCCCATACAGAGATGGTTGCTTCCAGAGCTTTGATGGAAAGACATTCCTCTGTATTTTATTCTTTGCAACGGTATCATGACGAGGGTCCGTTGGTATTGCAGCTTTTTTCTGGAGATGTGGCTTCCCTTTTGGAAGCTGCTCAGGAAGCCTACCGAATTAGCTCCTTTGAGGCCTTAAGCATTAACATGGCCTGTCCTTCGAAAAAAGTTATGGCATCCGGTGGCGGCGCGTCATTAATAAATCGCCCCAATGTGGCTGCCGAGATGATTAGACAGGCCAAAAAATTAGGATTTCCGATCTGGGTTAAAACTAGAATTCCCAGTCGCAATTTGAAGGATGTAGCAAGTTGGTGTGATCTATTGATCTCTGCTGGCGCCAAGAACGTAGCTTTGCATGGAAGAACCGTTTCGCAGGGGTATAAGGGAAGTTCCGACAGAAATATTGTCGGCGAGGCAGCTAGAGCTTTCCCGGGTAAAATAACGGGTACAGGAGACGTTTTTACCTCAGACGACGTACTCGATTATTTGGAAAAGGGTTGCATAGGGGTTTTAGTGGCGCGAGGTGCCTTGAAAGATCCTTTCGTCATTCCAGATGCCCTGGCGAAGTTGGGCCTTCGAAATGGCAGAAAAGCTACCTTCGAATTTCAGAGGGAGATATTTCGTTCTTTTCTCTCCGATTTGTGTCAAGTTAAGGATAATTTAGCCATGCACTTGCTTCGTCGCTTCTTATCATGTATTTTTAAAGGAATGCCTGGGGCTTCACAATTGCGATCTTCTATGGCAAGAGCTCATGGCATTACACAAGCCTTTGAATTATTTAATTCTTTTGCCAATAATTTTAGTGACTTTTGCGCTAAGGAGGAAGCAATGAATGAGCACCGAAAACACTAATATGGAAGAACGATCTACTCCGGAAAGGGAAATAATAAAACAACGGATGGAAAAATTAGAACGGCTTCGCAAGGATGCCGGATTTAATCCCTTTGCGATCGATAGGTGGGATAAGGAGCATAAATTATCCTTCGTTCGTTCTAATTTTTCCCATTTAGGACCGGATGAGATGGACGAAGACGCCCTCATTAAAACTGCCGGTCGCGTAATGGCAATCAGAAAACACGGTAAGGCATCATTTGTCCATCTCGAAGACGATACCGACAGGCTTCAACTTTATTTTAGGTTTGATACTCTCAATGAGGAATACGAATGGTTCAAGAAGTGGGTAGATACCGGAGATTATCTTGGAATCGTCGGACATCCCTTCAGAACAAAGAGAGGCGAGCTATCGCTGTTGGTGACTGAATTCAAGTTATTGAGCAAGGCTTTAAGGCCATTGCCCGAAAAATGGCACGGCCTGAAAGACACAGAGGTTCGTTATAGACAGCGTTACTTAGATCTCATAGCCAATCCTGAGGTTAGGGAAGTTTTTCGGAAGCGAGCAAAGATCATAAAAACCTTCAGAGAAGTATTAGAGTCCCACGGGACGCTCGAGGTCGAGACGCCAATGCTATCTCCCATAGCAGGAGGGGCGACGGCCAGGCCTTTTATTACGTTTCACAATGCTTTGGGCATAAACCTATATCTTAGGATAGCCACCGAGCTTTACCTGAAGCGACTGATCGTCGGCATGTATGAACGCGTGTATGAAATAGGTAAGAATTTCAGAAACGAAGGCATAGACTCCATGCATAATCCAGAATTTACGGCAATGGAAGTTTACTGGGCCTATGCCAATTACGATGATATGATGAATCTGACCGAGGAAATTATAGTGGCCTGTGCTGATGCCATGGGAAGCAGGCAATTGCCCTACGGAGAGCATATGATAAATTACGAGCCCCCTTTTAGGAGGGCAACTATGGTGGACTTGGTCAAAGAACATTGTGGTGTTGATTTTTTAGATATTACCGACGAGGAAGCCAGAAGGATAGCAAAAGAAAGGGGTCTCGAAATAAAGGGAAACGAGAGCAGGTTTTTGATCATGACAGAATTTTTTGATAATTTTGTGGAGGACAAACTTATACAACCTACTTTCGTATTGGGTTATCCCGTGGAAATATCGCCACTTGCCAAACGTGATCCCGATAACCCCGACTTTACCCGAAGGTTTGAGCTTTTTATATGCGGAGCTGAGGTTGCAAATGCTTTTAGCGAGCTTAACGATCCGCTGGATCAGAGAGAACGTTTCCTGGATCAACTTAAAAAGAGAGAAGCAGGAGATGAGGAAGCCCATGTGTTCGATGAGGACTTTGTAACAGCCCTGGAGCACGGTTTACCGCCAACGGGCGGATTGGGCATCGGAATAGATCGATTGACGATGTTTTTGACCAATTCAAGTTCAATCAGGGATGTCATTCTGTTTCCTACGATGCGTCCCAAGGAGTGATGTTGGTGGATTTGGGGGAAGCTAAAAAAAAGGCAGAAGAGCTGAGAAAAGAGATAGAAAAACACAACTATTACTATTATGTCCTCGATTCTCCGGTTATTACAGATGAGGAATATGATGCCCTTTACAGAGAGCTGGTAGAGCTTGAAAGGCGTTTCCCGGAAATTATAACTCCCGATTCTCCTACTCAAAGAGTGGGCGGGAAACCGAAAGAGGAATTCAGGAAAGTAGTTCACGAGATTCCCATGCTTTCCATGGACAACGTTTTTACTCAAGAAGAGCTTCAAAGTTTCGTCTCCAGGGTATATCGAATTCTGGAAAGAGAAGTAGATTTTACTACAGAACTGAAAGTAGACGGCATTGCCGTGTCTCTCGTTTATGAAGATGGACGCTTTGTTTTGGGAGCCACGAGGGGAGATGGAAGGGTCGGCGAGGACGTTACAGAGAATTTGCGGACCATAAAGAGCCTTCCCTTGCGGCTTATGGAACCTTTGCCTGGAAGACTTGAGGTCAGAGGCGAAGTTTACATGACCAAGGAAGACTTCGCCTCGCTCAACAGATCTCGCGAAGAAGATGGGGAGCCCCTTTTTGCCAACCCGAGGAATGCTGCTGCCGGCAGTTTAAGACAGCTTGATCCTAACGTGACCGCCCAGCGCAGGCTTCGCATTTTCGTCTATCAGGTAGTCCATCCGGAAGAGTACGGCCTGTTTTCTCAATTTCAAGTCCTTTCCTGGCTGCGAAACAAGGGCTTTCCCACCCAGGGAAATGAGAGGCTCTGTAAAAACTTTGAAGGGTTGTGGAGCTACATAGAAGAATGGAAAGAAAAAAGACACTCCTTGGCCTATGCTACCGATGGCGTGGTGGTTAAAGTAGACGATCTGACAGCCTACGAACAGCTGGGAACTACCGCTAAAGCTCCAAGATGGCAGATAGCGTTTAAATATCCGGCGGAAGAGCAAAGGACGCGCCTTTTGAGGATAGAAGTTTCAGTCGGCAGAACGGGTGCCCTCACTCCCGTTGCAATACTAGAACCGGTCAGGCTTGCCGGTACAGTGGTCCAGCGTGCAAGCCTACACAATGAAGACGAAATAAAGCGCCTGGATGTGCGGGTTGGAGATTACGTATACGTGCGCAAGGCGGGCGAAATTATACCGGAAGTAGTTCGAGTAGACTACTCGGCAAGGACGGGCCAAGAGAGACCTTTTGCCATACCGGAGAATTGTCCTGTTTGCGGAGCAACAGTGGTCAGGTTGGTAGGCGAAGTTGCTTATCGATGTCCGAACAAGTCATGCCCGGCTCAAATAAAGGAAAGTATAAAACATTTTGCTTCCCGTGACGCCATGGATATAAAGGGTTTGGGCGAAAAGATAATAGAGCAGTTGGTGGATAAAAAGATGATCGGCGGATATGCGGATCTGTATAAGCTGAAAAAGGAAGATCTAATTTCCCTCGACAGAATGGGTCCAAAATCTGCTGAAAAATTAATAAATGCCATTAACAGCTCAAAGAACAGGCCACTTTCGAGGCTTATATATGCCCTTGGCATTAGATATGTCGGTTCCAGGACGGCCGAAATATTAGCCGAAAGATTTAAAAGTATGGATAACCTGGCTAAGGCGGACATCCAGGATCTATCGGACATTCCGGGTATTGGCCCCCAGATCGCTTCATCCATCGTCGCATTCTTCAGAGATGAAAAAAACCTTGCTACCATAAAGGATTTGGCCAGATGTGGCGTTAAGATGGCGGAGGAGGAGTCCGAAAGGCAAGAGGGACCTTGGGAAGGGTGGAAAATAGTTTTTACAGGCGAACTTGAAAAGGCTACCAGGAACGAGGCAGAAAATATAGTTAAGGATCTTAGGGCAATTCCATCTAGTTCCGTGAGCAGAAATGTAGCTTTCGTCGTAGTTGGTCGTAACCCGGGAAGCAAGTTGGCAAAAGCCCAGGAACTTGGTGTTAAAATTGTTGATGAGCAAACTTTTTGGAAATTGGTCGACGAAGCAAAGTCGAAAAAAGGAAATTGAGGAGGTTTGTGCTATGAGTGGGACATCGGATGGACTAGTCGAAGAAATAAGACGCGTAGCCAAGTTGGCCATGCTGGAGCTCAATGAAGATGAAATGAAACATATCGGGACGCAGTTTAAAAATATTTTAGATCAGCTTCAGAAGTTAAGCGAACTTGATACAAAGGATATAAATCCCTTTAGTTTAGAGGATATGGAACCCATGCCCTGGCGTAAAGACGAAGTTGTGGCGTGGAACAGATACAGCGAGGTGCTTTCCCAGGCTCCGGTCTCCGAAGAGGGCTACTTCAAGGTGCCGCGAATTGTGGAGGGCGATCACGATGAAAAATAGCGAGTTTTTGAAGTTATCGGCTTTAGAGCTTGTGGAAGGTTACAAAAAAGGTGATTTCACAGTTTCAGATGTAATAGAGACGGCCCTGGAACACATAGAGGTTAACGAAAGAAATTTGAACGCCCTTATAACGCCTCTCTACGAAGAGGCCCGTTCCAGATCGTGGATGTTGGATGCTGCTTTAGCGAGGGGCGAAGAGTTGGGGTCCCTTTTCGGTGTGCCCGTTGTAGTGAAGGATAACATTACAGTCGACGGGGTAAGGACTACCTGCGGAAGTAGGATGCTGGAAAATTGGATTTCTCCCTACAGTGCACATGTAGTTGAGTGCTTAGAGCGTGCCGGAGCGGTGATAATTGGCAAAGCCAACATGGATGAATTTGCTATGGGAAGCTCGACAGAGTTTTCTGCCTTTGGTCCAGCCTTGAACCCATGGGATTTGTCCAGAGTGCCTGGGGGAAGCTCAGGAGGTAGTGCCGCATCCGTTGCTGCAGGTTATGCTCCCATTGCGTTGGGAAGTGACACCGGTGGCTCCATTAGGCAACCTGCTGCCTTTTGTGGGGTGTACGGATTAAAGCCGACATACGGCCTAGTCAGCAGGTTCGGCTTAATTGCCTTTGCTTCTTCGTTGGATCAAATTGGCCCTTTTGCCAGAAGTTTGAAGGATGTAGCGGCAATTTTACAGGTCATATCTGAACCTGACGCCAGAGATGCTACATGTACCAGAAAGGAAAGGCCGAATTACGCTGAATTTTTAAACGTAACTTCCCTTGAAGGTTTTAAGGTTGGATATTTGGCGGGCTATGAATCCCTAGAAATTGATGATGAGATAAAAAGAGCAATTTCCCAAACCATAGAAATATGCAAGGAGGCTGGTGCTGAAATAGTGGAGGTCGATTTGCCAATATCGACACGATACGGCCTTCCTTGTTACTATACTATAGCGCCAGCCGAAGCAAGCTCCAATTTGGCCCGTTTCGACGGAGTGCAATACGGTTTTTCCGTGGTTGCCGATGATTTGAAGGAACTATACCTCAAAAGCCGCGGCTCAGGTTTCGGCCCCGAAGTGAAAAGGAGAATACTAATCGGGACTTTCGTCCTAGGTTCCAGCAGATACGATGCCTATTACTTGCAGGCACAGAAGGTGAGGCAGCTCATAATCAGAGAATTCAATGCAGCCTTTTCAAAAGCCGATGTCTTGATAACTCCTGCAACACCTACGTTGCCCTTTAAACGGGGCGAGAAGCTGACTGACCCAGTCAAAGCCTACATGGCAGACCTTTTTACTATACCCGTTAATTTAGCGGGCTTGCCAGCTTTGTCGATGAGAGCATCGATGAGCCAGTCCGGACTGCCCGTGGGCGTTCAATTGATAGGAAAGAAGTTTGGAGAAGGCGATATCTTAAAAGCGGCTTCGGTTATTGAACAGGTCGTAGGACCGGCTGCAACTGCTTTAGGGGGCGATCGAAAGTGAGTGAATTTATTCCTGTAATAGGACTGGAAATTCATGTTCAATTATCGACGAAATCCAAGATGTTTTGCTCTTGTTCGACTGATTATATTGGCGCTAGGCCAAACAGCCATGTATGCCCTATCTGCCTGGGTTTGCCGGGATCTCTTCCGGTCATTAACGAAAGGGCCATAATGTATGCAGTCAGGATGGCCTTGGCTATGCGGTGCAAGGTCAATACCCATACGGTGTTCCATAGAAAACATTATTTTTATCCCGATCTTCCCAAGGCCTACCAGATAAGCCAATACGATTTGCCCCTCGCCGTTGATGGTCATCTTGAGGTAAATGATGACGGAAAGGCTCACAAGATCAGAATACAAAGACTTCATTTGGAAGAAGATGCCGGAAAACTTGTCCATGCTGCTATCGGCGGAAGGTTGATGGGTGCTGATTATTCTCTTGTAGATTATAACCGGTCGGGAGTTCCTTTGATGGAAATAGTCACCCAACCTGACATAACATCCCCAAAGCAGGCAAGGGAGTTCGTGTCTAGATTGCGTCAATTGGTCAGATATCTAGGAGTTTCCGACGGCGACATGGAGTCGGGATCGTTGAGAGTTGACGCAAACATTTCGATAATGGAACCGGGCGGCAAATGGGGTGAAAAGGTAGAAGTAAAAAATATGAACTCCCTAAAAGCTTTAGAGAGAGCCCTGGAGTACGAATACGAAAGGCAGAAAGAAGTTAAAAGCAAAGGGGAGACGATAGTTCGCGAGACCAGGCATTGGGATGACGATTCGGGTAAGACCATTTCAAGCCGCAGCAAGGAAGAAGCCGAGGATTACAGATATTTTCCCGATCCCGATCTTCCTCCCCTTGTCGTAGATGAGAGAACCATAGTTCAGTTGTGTAAGGAACTGCCCGAACTTCCGTGGGAAGTAAGGGACAGATTTATCAGCGATTACGGTTTATCCCTCGAAGAGGCGGAGGTACTTACGGAGCGGCGCGATGTGGCTCTTCTCATGGATGATCTAGTCAAACGAGGATCTCCCGTTAAAGTGGCGTCAAACTGGATAAGGACTGAAATAATGAGGGTATTAAACGAGAGGGCAATTTCTGCAGAGGAGCTTACGATACCGCCGGATGAGATGGCCCTTCTTTTGTCTCGAGTCGATAGGGGGGAACTTTCAACGACAGCTGCAAAAGAGGTTTTCGCCATGATGTTGGAAAAATCATTAAATGTCGATGATGCCATTAAAGCTTTAGGTTTAAGTACAGGCAAATTAACAGGCTCCGATTTGGAAGCAATTGTCGTCAAAGTTCTAGCTGAAAACGCTGAGGTTGTAGAAGAAATAAGAGCTGGCAAGGATAAAAAAGGTAAAAAAGTTAAATTTTTACAGGGCATTGTCATGAGAGAAACGAAAGGACAGGCAGATCCGAAAGAGGTGCAATCGCTCATCATGAGCAAGATTTAAATTAGGGGGGTAGGACGATGGGAGCGCACAAACCTGAGGATACGAGAACGATTGCGGTAGCAGCTCACGGAGGTGCAGGAAAGACATCGCTGGTCGAGGCAATGTTGTTCGATGCGGAAGTTATTGGACGTTTAGGTAAAGTAGAGGATGGCAATACCGTCAGCGATTATGACGCCGAAGAACAGAAGAGACAGATTTCTATCAATACATCTGTCGCAACCTTCGACTATAATGGCAAAAGGATGTTTGTTCTTGATACCCCTGGTTATGCCGATTTCATTGGAGATCTGCGTTCGGGAATGCGAGTGGCTGACTCGGCGGTTATAGTTGTAAGCGGAGTCGATGGCGTGGAAGTTCAAACTGAAAAGGCCTTCGATTTTGCCGAGGATTTTTCCGTACCCGTACTGTTTTTTATAAATAAAGTGGAAAGAGAAAATGCTGATTTTTACAGGACATTGAAAGAAATTCAGGAGGTTTTGACGGATAAAGCACTTCCGTTGTTTTTGCCCATCGGTCAGGAAACAAATTTTAAAGGCTTAGTAAATGTGCTGACCGGAAAGGCCTTTATATATAAAGGCGATGGGAGTCGAGAGTA
This sequence comes from Acetomicrobium sp. UBA3949, assembly GCA_002385485.1. GTDB lineage: Bacteria > Synergistota > Synergistia > Synergistales > Acetomicrobiaceae > Acetomicrobium. The sequence goes on from DGDP01000074.1 coordinate 28,105, forward strand.
TGAGGAGACTGATTGTCCCTCCGAACTCGAGGAAGGGCTTTCCTCTGCCCGTGAAGCCTTGGTGGAGAGGGTAGTTGAGGTTGATGATGAGATGATGATGCGTTACCTCGACGGAGAAGAACTGGAAGAACAAGAGTTGGTAGAGGCATTGAAAAAGGCGGTGTTAAACAGGATAGTGATGCCCGTATTGCCCGGTTCGGCTCTTGCGAATATCGGAATATTCCAGCTTTTAGATACCATAACCGACATTCTGCCCTCCCCAGTAGATATGTTTCCCAGAAAGGCGATAGATGCAGAGGGCAATGAAGTAGAAGTGAAGCCCGATCCCAATGAGAAATTCAGCTCTCTCTGTTTTAAAGTCATGGTCGATCCCTATGTGGGAAAGCTATCATTCGTTAGAGTATTTTCAGGGACCTTGACTTCGGATCAATCTGTATTCATTGTAAATAAAAAGGTCGAGGAAAGGATAAGCTCTCTGAGGTTCATGAGGGGCAAGGAAGGGAAAGACGTTAAGGAAGTGACAGTGGGAGACATTGTGGCTATCCCCAAATTGCAAAACGCCGGTGTTGGGGATACTGTTGCAGTCAAGGGAGTCGATTTTACGTTTCCCGCGATCCAATTTCCGAACCCCGTTTATAGCCTGGCAGTCGTTCCTAAAAGCAGGGCTGACGAAGATAAGCTGTCTAACGCTATTCATCGCATGCTCGAAGAGGATTCCACGTTGCGCTATGAGAAAAACGTTGAAACCGGAGACCATCTCCTTTCAGGCATGGGAGATTTACATCTGGACGTAGTCCTGTCGCGCATTAAAGAAAGATATGGCGTGGAACTCGAAACTCGTTTACCCAAAGTTCCATATAGAGAGACCATCAAAAAGCCCTCTAAAGCGCAAGGCAAATACAAGAAGCAAACCGGTGGCCGAGGACAATACGGGGACGTGTGGCTTGAGTTGCAGCCTACAGAGCGAGGCAGCGGTGTAGAGTTTGAGGATCGCATTGTCGGTGGGGTCGTTCCCAAGCAATACATTCCTGCCGTCGAAAAAGGACTAAGGGAGGCAGCTCAAAAGGGAGTCCTTGCCGGCTATCCTGCCATAGATTTTAAGGCCGTTCTTTACGACGGCTCTTACCATGAAGTCGATTCTTCAGAAATGGCCTTTAAAATAGCAGCTTCAATGGCTTTCAAGAAGTGTTTTATGGAAGGCTCTCCCGTCTTGCTTGAACCGATCATGAACGTGGAAGTGGTAGTACCCGAGGAGTATCTGGGCGATGTCATGGGCGATTTGAACTCTAGAAGAGGGAGAATTATGGGTATCGAGAGCAGAGGGAGATTCCAGGTGGTTAAGGCCCAAGTGCCTCTCGCGGAAATGTTCAGGTATGCCATTGTCCTTCGTTCCATGACTTCGGGCCGAGGCAGTTTCTCCATGGAATATTCTCACTACGAAGAAGTCCCTCAAGATCTGGCCAAAAGGATAATAGCTCAGGCTCAAGCCGAGGCGGAAGAAGAGTAAATATACTTTGTATCCCTAGCTCGAATATAATAATTAAGCGGGAGGATCCTCCCGCTTAATTATTTTGCATTTTCTGACGTTTTTCAGATTTCTGTGAGTGCTTTGATTAACGAAGATAGGGTTTTGCTCTTTTTCTGAGGTATTACGGTTATTTCTTGTTTCAAGATCTCTCCCGATACGTTTATTACCTTTCCCTGCCTTTCGTACCAACCCGCAATTGGCATTACCAGATCTGCTTTAATATCCTCGAATGATCTCGATGCCAAGAGGGCACATTTGGCACGATTGTCCGCATTGACCCCTTGTAGGACTTCAACGGTAGCTTGATCGGGTTCGACCAACACCAGCTTTGTAACCTGGCCCTTCTTGATCATGCTCAGATTATCGATTGTCGGAGTTAAAATATCTCCAAGTACGCGTAAAGCTCCCTCGGTATTAGCACCCCGATAAAGAGGTATGTAGGAGCATTTGTCCAGAGTCGAACATAATTTTACGAACGCCTTGGCCGAAGAGGCATTTGAGGTGACTTTTGGTCCCGCCAAGAAAATGGGATGTCTGGCTGATTTTAGTGTATTTATTGCCCTGACAAGCGTTGTCTCCTTTATCCCCGAGAGCTCCGATGTCTTTTTGATCAGCCTTTCATCCGTGAAAGATTCGAGTATAGGATATATTTCCGCTACATCGGTCTTCAGTAAAATTGTGGTACCCCTGTCGAGCAATCCAGGAGCGCTTCCCAAGTAAATTACCTTTAAGCCATCTTCTCTGACATTTTTGCGTAACATCGTGGTGATCAAAGGTACTTCCTGATCCATGTTTTCGTCAATAACGAAGACGACATCGGATTCGTAGATTTGTCCCAGCGTACATCTCTTCAAGTTTGCCTCCTCGGCAAGGGATGTGAAAGCCTTAAAGTCATCGGCTTCCAAAATTGAGACTGCGATATTTTGCCCTTTACGGTTTAAAAACTCTTTTATGGACTCATATTCTTCGTTGCTCAGCGAGTTCCCTAAAAATAGCGAGACAACTCCTTCGGAACGAAGGAAGTCGACGAGTTCAGACAAAGTTTCCTTGATATCTTTATTTATTTCCGGCCTTTGTCTTTTTAAATGGAAGGTTCGCGCCTTGAAACAACACAGCCCGCGAGTGGGCGAAGTTGGGGACCCCAACTCTGTGGTAACCCGCACTACGTTACGTTTCCCCTTGTCGGCATTTACATATATCTCGCACCCGAGAGAGCATTCACCGCAGGTAGTCTTTGTGGCCGTCGGGATTTCACTGTGAGGCCAACGCTCTTTTCGTTTCTCGGTAAGAGCGCCGACGGGGCATAGCTGCACGCAAAGGCCGCACCCCGTGCATTCCGATTCGTCCAAGGGCTTCATGTATGCATCGTGTATTGTCGAGACAAACCCCCTGCTTACAAAATCAATGGCATGTAGTCCGACGATCTCATCGCAGGTCCTGACGCATCTTCCGCAAAGTATACATTTATCCATGTTTCTGTCGAAGTATTTCAATTTTTCCTCAAGGCGCTTTATCCTTTCTCCGCTAAGCCGTGTGGGCGAAGCCTCATATTCGATCGAATAAGAGCGCAATTTGCATTCGAAGACGTCGGGACATCCGCACTCCATGCATCGGCTGGCATCTATTTTTACCTGCTCTTCCGTGAGCCCCATATTGAATTCTTCGAAGGGTTTTTCAAGTCTTTCCTCTGCCTGGAAGATTTTAGGCATTTCCCTGGGTTGTTTTTTCTTGTCCCTAAAATCTTCGGGCCCTAGGTCTTCTCTTGTGACGTCGCATTCAAAGGGGCGCTTGGGATATCCGCGAGTAATAAAATGATGTATGGATTCAGCAGCAAAATGGCCTTCCCCTATAGCCGCAATTGCTATATCGGGTCCGGTCCTCAAATCTCCGCATAGAAATACCTTTTCGAGAGGGGTAGCGTAGTTGTCATCGCCTAAAATCTTTCGGCCGTCGTGGATTTCAGGCGGCAGAAAGTCGAGTACCGCCCTCTGTCCTATTGCAGCTATTACGGTATCTACAGTCAAGGTAAATGTTTCTCCCGTAGGAATGGGCCTTCTTCTTCCCGATTCGTCGGGCTCACCAAGGACCATTTTTTCGCACACAAGTTCACGGACCAACTCGTCACCTGAGATTTCCTTGGGTGCTGCAAGGAAAATAAAGTTTACCCCTTCTTCCATTGCCTCTTCGATTTCAGCGTCCTCGGCCGGCATTTCCTGTCTTGTGCGTCTGTAAACTACTGTAACTTCTTCAGCCCCAAGCCTTTTGGCGCATCGACAGGCGTCCATTGCGGTATTTCCTCCCCCGATGACAGCGACTTTCTTGCCTATCTCTACGGGAAGATGGTTATTCACCTGATACAGGAAATTTATTCCGCCAAATACTCCCTTTAGGTTCTCTCCCGGGACGCGTAAAGGTGTGCTTTGCCAACAGCCAAAGGCGAGCAATATGGCATCAAATTCCCTGCGCAATTGCTCTAAAGTTATATCTCGTCCTAGGGCAGTGTCCGTCTGGACCTTTATGCCCCACGACAGCAACCAGTCTATTTCTTTCTGCAGGATATCTCTGGGCAGCCTGTACTCTGGGATCCCGTATCGCATCATGCCTCCCAGATGCGATTCTTTCTCGAAAATAGTTACGGCATAACCTTTTTTTCTCAAGAAAAAGGCAGCCGATAATCCAGCGGGGCCTCCCCCTACAATAGCTACGCTGTGGCCGTTTTCCTGTATTTCGTCTATGTGGCCCAGCATGCCGTTTTCTATGGCCCAGTCTCCTACGAAACGCTTGATCTCCCTTATGGAAACAGGTTCTTCGTCGACGAAATTGCGTCTGCACTTTTCCTGGCAGGGTGCAGGACAAATTCGTCCTATGGAAGCAGGAAGGGTAACGTTTTCGTGGAGCAAGTCCAAAGCTTCTTTGTAAAAGCCGGAGGCAGCTAAGTTTACGTAACCTTGAACATCACCTCTGGCAGGGCAGGCAAGAGTGCAGGGCGGTCTGCAATCTCCAACGTGATCCGATAGCAAAAGCTCCAGAGCTGTCCTCCTTGCCGCGATAGTTCTTTCCGTATTGGTGTATATCTCCATGCCTTGGGATATCTTATTGGAGCAGGCTCGTACTAAAGCCTTGGCCCCCTTCACTTCCACCAGGCAAACAGAGCATCCTCCGTGTGTCGAAAGATGCGGATCGTAACACAGAAAAGGTATGTCCACGCCACAATCCTTGCACAGATCTAATATCGTCTGTCCCGGGTAACCGTAGACTTCACGACCGTTTAGCAATACTCTAATGTTTCGCTCCATACCCAAAAGCCTCCTCAATCAACAAATATAGCAGAGACAGGACAGGTCTGTTTACATTGCCCGCATCTCACGCATTTGGCGTCGTCTATTTCGTGGGGTTCCTTAACTTTGCCGCTAATTGCGCCAACGGGACATATCCTGGCACATCTAGTACAACCTATGCATAGATCGGTATTTATTGTGTAGCGAATGAGAGAAGGGCACACCTTTGCGGGACATTTCTTGTCCTTAACATGAGTTTCGTATTCCTCTCTGAAGTATTTTAGCGTAGTCAACACAGGGTTTGGGGCCGTCTGTCCAAGACCACATAGGGAACCTTCCTTTACCTGTAATGCCAGTTCATAAAGCAGATCAAGATCCTCCATCTTTCCCTCTCCGTTGCTGATGCGTTCTAATATCTCTAGCATTCTTTTTGTACCTATTCTGCAAAAGGGACATTTTCCGCAGGATTCGCGTTGTGTGAAGTTCAGAAAAAACTTTGCTACATCGACGACGCAGCTTGTTTCGTCCAAAACAATCATGCCTCCGGAACCCATGATTGCTCCCGTGGCTGTTATGGATTCGTAATCTACCGGTGTATCGAGGAGCCAGGAAGGTATGCATCCTCCCGACGGCCCGCCCATTTGCACTGCTTTGATCTCTTTTCCGTCGGCGATTCCGCCGCCAATATCATATATTACTTCTCTGATGGGCATTCCCATTGGAATTTCGATGAGGCCTCCTTTGGCTACCTTGCCGGCGAGGGCAAATACCTTCGTTCCCTTGCTTTTTTCCGTACCAAAACGTGAGAATTCCGATGCTCCATGTCGTATTATCCACGGCACGTTTGCATAGGTTTCCACGTTGTTAATGTTGGTCGGCTTTCCCCAAACGCCGCTTTCGGCTGGAAAGGGAGGTCGAGGTCGCGGCATTCCCCGTTTTCCTTCTATTGAGGCTATCAGGGCTGTCTCTTCGCCGCAAACAAATGCCCCGGCCCCTTCTTTTATCTCTATATCGAAATTAAAGCCGCTGCCAAAAACGTTGTCTCCCAAAAAGCCTCTTTCGCGTGCCTGGTCAAGAGCTATGTTTAGCCTTTTTATGGCCAAAGGATATTCTGCTCGACAATAAATATAACCGTGAGAAGCACCGACGGCGTAAGCGCATATAGCCATACCCTCTATGATGGCGTGGGGGTCACCCTCCAATACGGACCTGTCCATAAAGGCGCCCGGATCTCCTTCGTCGGCATTGCAAATCACATATTTGGATTCTCCCTTGGCTTGTCGCGTAAATTTCCACTTAAGCCCCGTTGGGAATCCTGCGCCACCACGACCCCTAAGGCCTGATCTGTATACTTCATCTATGACTTCATCGGGAGACATTTCCTTCACGGCCTTTGAAAACGCCTCGTAAGCCCCTCGGGAAATGGCCTCGTCTATTTTTTCCGGGTCAATTATCCCGCAGTTTCTGAGAACTATCCTGACCTGCTTTGCCATCCTATTGTTTTCCGGCGCCCGAGTTTCCTCATCGCTGTATATAATCTTTTCTTTTAGGGCTGAAGTGGGTTGAAAGGAGGAGCCGACCAATTCCTTGGCCAATTCGGGTGTCATATATCCATAAATGGTTCTCTTGCCCTCGATTTCTACTTCAACTAAAGGTTCATATGAGCACAGGCCAATACATCCGACCTTTTTTAAAATAGTATTTTCGTCTCCGACAAGCACTTTGGAGAGTTCCTCATAGACAGAGTCTGCCCCCGATGCCAAACCGCAGCTTGCCATCCCAACGCGCACTATTGTATTAGCCATTATTGCCTTCACCTCTTTTGTCCGTTCTGTAGCCATCCAGAACCTTTACGGCCCTATCGGGCGTCAGGCGACCGTAAACGTCTTCTCCGACCATCATAACGGGAGCCAGGCTGCAGCACCCGAGACAGGCGACAAGCTCCAACGTAAAAAGTCCGTCGTCCGTAGTCTCTCCTTCCGAAATTCCCAAATGTCTCATCACTTCTTGGGCTATCAGCAATGATCCCTGTACATGACAAGCCGTTCCTCTGCAGAGTTTTATGGTATATTTGCCTAAAGGTTTAAATCTAAACATGGCATAAAATGTCGCTACACCATAGAGACTTGCTTCGGGAATATCGAGCTCTTTGGCCACCCTGCTCAATACTTCTTGTGGCAAATAGCCGTAAATTTCTTGTATTTTCGATAAAAGCGAAATTGTGATGCCCTTTTTACCCCGAAAGGTCTCGATAATGTTCTGTAAAGCCTGCTCGTCATCTTGTTTTGTTGAAAGCATGGGCTTCCCTCCTATTTGAAAAGCTGGTCAAAAAAATGAATTTAGGGATAATATAACACTATTGATTTGTACTTAGAAGATCCTTGGGCTTTTTTTATTGCGAGTTGTTGCGCCTTTACGGGTATTATGCTATATTCTTTATATATGTTTGGTAACCCTAATTTTCAAATCAGAGGAAGGTGTTGAATATGACTGTGAAAGTTTATAGTACTCCCACATGTCCGTGGTGTACAAAGGTAAAAGAATATTTAAAAGACTTGGGTGTCGAGTATGAGGAGGTAGACGTCAGCAAAGACAGGGCTGCTGCTATGGACATGGTGAGGCAAACTGGCCAAATGGGTGTGCCCGTAACCTTCATAGGTGATAAGTTTATTGTCGGTTATGATCCTGAGGCCATTAAGGAGCTTTTAAAGGAAAACAGCATATTAGATTAGCTTAATTTTAAAGGGGGAATACCTTTTGGACGAGCTGTTAAGCGTAAGCGTCGGAGGTGCTTTTGTAGGTGGAGATCGTCCCGTCTTGAGAGAAAATATTGATGATCTTTCAAAAATGGTCGAAGAAGCCGATGTCCTGTTGCGGGAAAAAGGGAGAGACGACGTTGAGGGCTTTGGTTGGATTAACCTGCCCTATCAGGATTTGTCCGAAACGATTGAAATCGGGCGTTGGCTTTCTGGCTTTGAAGCCATCGTGCAAATAGGCATTGGCGGATCTGCTTTGGGAAACAGAATGCTTGCAAAGGCACTCCTTCCCCCTTTTTACAACGAACTTGATGCTTCCGTCAGAAAGGCCCCCAAGTTTTATCTGCTGGAAAATCCGGATCCCAAGACGGCATTATCTTTACTGGATCGACTTGATTTGTCGAAGATAGCATTTGTAGTAGTCAGCAAATCGGGAAGCACGACGGAAACGGCTGCGCACTTTTTATGGGCATGGCAAAAGGTCAGGGAAAAGATAGGCGAAAGGGCAAGCGACAATTTTTTGATAATTACCGATCCTAGAAAGGGTATCCTGCGCAAATTTGCCAAATCTACAGGTTGTAGGAGTTTGAGTATTCCCGAAAGCGTGGGGGGCAGGTATTCTGTTCTTTCCTCGGTAGGGTTGGCAACGGCTTCCGCTTTGGGTATCAACATCGAAAAGCTGGTTCAAGGTGCTAAGGAGATGGATCAAAGACTTGCCTTGCGGTCGCACCTTTGGGAAAATCCGGCATGGCTATTGGCTTGCATTAACCTGTTGCACGCTAAAGCCGGCCGTAATATGGCCGTTATGATGCCCTATGGAGACGATCTTGCCGATTTTGCCGAATGGTTTGCACAGCTTTGGGGAGAAAGCCTTGGCAAAGAGGGATGCGGCACCACTCCTGTACGTGCTCTCGGAGCTATAGATCAGCATTCCCAGCTTCAACTTTACGCGGAAGGCCCGGACGATAAGCTAATTACAATCATCGACGTAAAAAATAGGCCGTTATTCCTATTGCCGGACGTTGTAGATATAGAGGCGTTGAAGGATTTGGAGTTTTTATACGGAAAGGCCCTGGGAGATCTGTTGAGTATAGAGGCTCGTTCGACGGCTTCGGCTTTGATAAAAGCTGGAAAACCGGTTATTTACCTTAACATTCCTGAAGTTTCCGAGAGATATATTGGTGCTTTGGTGTTCTTCTATGAATATGTAACAGCTCTTGTCGGTTTTTTGATGAAAATCAATCCCTTCGATCAACCTGGAGTGGAACAGGGGAAACGATATATATATTCGCTCATGGGCCGCAGGGGATACGAGGAATATGTGAAAGAAGTTGAAGAATATTTTGGTGCATGCCAAAAAACGGAGATTATAATATGATTCCAAGTTTGGAATGCATAACGGAGGAAGTTATAAATGACAGATACCCCCTTGCTTCAAGTAGATGAAGTAACGGTGACCCGAGAAAACGGGAAAAAACTGCTCGATCAAGTCAGTTTGCGAGTCGGGCATGGAGAGGTAACTGGAGTGTTGGGCCGAAACGGTGCGGGAAAGACGACGTTGGCCTATACTGTTATGGGCCTTCCTTCCTATAGGCCCAATTCCGGCAGGATCTTCTTTGAAGGAAAGGATATTACCAATCTTTCGATTACCGATAGATCGAGATTAGGGATAACTTTAGCATGGCAATATCCGGCTAGATATGAAGGAATTACCGTTGCCGAATATTTGAGATTGTCGCGTAAGGATGCGACGAGAAGAGAACTAGAAGAGGCTTTGGATTTTATTCAGATGGAACCTTTTTACCTGGATCGTTTTGTTGACAAGGCTCTATCCGGAGGAGAGAGAAAAAGGCTGGAGCTTGCGTCTATCTATTTAATGAGGCCTAAGCTTGCCATCTTAGACGAGCCCGATTCGGGAGTAGATCTTCTGGCTTTGGGCGATGTGATAAAGCTTTTTAAAAAATTAATAGATTTTGGTAGCAGCGTATTGGTAATAACCCATAGAGATGACATAGCTTCGGCTTGCGATAGGGCTTACCTGCTTTGCAACGGCAAGGTCATGCTCGAGGGACAGCCAGTTGCCGTAAAGCAATACTTTATGTCGCTGTGCAGCCCCTGTTCAGACCCACTTTTAGCCGGAGGGGTGATTTCCAATGAATCTCAGTAATGAATATATGTCACTGATAGAAATAGCTGAAAAGGCGGGAGAACCCATCAGGACTGACGATGCTCATGTTATAGTTCATGCCAACAATATCATCGCTGCAAAAGACATCCCTGGTCTTGAAATCGACGCTGAAGAGACTGAATTTGGCATTAGGGCATCCTTTACCGTAAAAGCAGGAGCGATTTTAAAGAAACCCGTGCATCTTTGTTTCGGCCACCTTGGCAAAGAGGGAAAGCAAGTCATAGAAAGCAGGATCGTGCTGGAAGAAGGCGCGAAAGCTAAATTTTACTCCCACTGTATTTTTCCGAATGCTGTAAAATTCCTTCATGCGATGGAAGGCGATATAGTAGTGGGAAAAGGTGCTGACATGACTTATGAAGAAGTGCACGTTCACGGACCTGAGGGAAAGATAGAAGTCAGGCCGCTAACCCGCGTCGTGGTGGATGAAAAGGGCAGGTACGTGAGCAATTTTTCGTTAATCGAGGGAAGGGTAGGGATTTTGTCCCTCGACGTGGAAGTAGATGTCGTTGGTCGGCTTGGGATTGCGGAGATAACCTCCAAAGTTTACGGGAAATACGATGATATCTGCAACGTTAAAGATACGATAAGGCTATCCGGGGAAAAGTCGAGCGGATTGGCCAAAGCTAGAGTTGTATTGAAAGACAACAGCTTCGGCAAGTTTTTCGGAGAAGTGCAAGGAGCTGCTGACGGAGCGAAAGGTCATGTCGATTGCACTGAAATAGTGCAAGGAAATGCGAAAGCGGAAGCCGTTCCCGTCGTCTCTGTGGTTCATCCCGGAGCTGAGATAACCCACGAAGCTGCCATAGGCCGTATAGCCAACGAAAAGCTGTGGGGTCTGATGGCCAAGGGTTTGACCGAGAACGAAGCTATTGACGTTATCGTTTCGGGCCTTTTGAGGTAGGTCTTATTTCGCAATGGATATAGTGTCGAAACTTTATGATGTGGCAAAGAGGGGGCGGGAAAATGCTTATGCCCCCTACTCTGGTTTTTCGGTGGGTGCCGCTTTGCTCGCCCAATCGGGCCGCGTTTACGCCGGATGTAACGTTGAAAATTCCTCTTACGGACTAACTATTTGTGCCGAAAGGGTTGCTCTGTGTTCTGCCGTCGCTCAGGGAGAGCGGGCCTTCGAGATGATGATTATATGTGCCGACTCTATAGTTCCCCCCTGTGGAGCGTGTCTTCAGGTAATGGCCGAATTTGGTGATATGGAAATAATATCGTTTGATATGGAAGGTAAGTTTCAGCGAACCAGCCTTTCAGAGCTTCTTCCTCAGTCCTTTCGCTTGCCTAAGTAGCCCAAAGTGTCTTACGAAGTGCCCTTAAAGTGCTGTATTCTCCTTGTGGCGCTTCTTCAAGTATATTTTTCAGGATTTCATTAATTCTCTTTCTCTTCGTGTCGTCCCCGTAAGGACATTTTGGTCCCCGTTCCGGCAAATCCATCTCGGAAGCTGCCGATATCAAAGTTTCCTCAGGAAGGAATATCAATGGCCTGATAACCCATGTTTGCGTTCTGCTTTGCCACGTTTTTGGCTGTAGCGTATGAAGTTTTCCGGAGAAAAATACATTCAGCATTAACGTAACGGTGACATCGGTTAGATGATGTCCTAAAGCTATTTTCCTAAACCCTCTGTCCTTTGCGATCCCGCTCAAAATCCCCCTTCTCATGTTCGCGCAAAAACTGCAGGGAGATTTTTCCCTTCTGATTTTTATAATTTCAAATATAGGATAGGCATAATGCGTAAAGGGTACATCGAGGCTTTCGCAAAAGTCCTTCAGCCCTGCGGGATCAAACTGCCCGCCCGTTGGATCTACAATCATGGCTTCTATATTGAATCTGATGGGGCTTACTCTTTGTAAGTGTTTTAGGGCAATGAGGAGCAACGAACTGTCCTTCCCTCCGGATAAGCCAACTAAAACATTATCGCCTTCTTCGATCATGGAGTAGGCGCACACCGCTTCGCCGACGCCGCGTTTGATCTTCTCGGGTAAATCGAACATTCACATCACCACGCTGAGATATTAATATGTATGTAATATGAATTACAATAACTAAGACAAAGAATAAAACTAAGACAAAGAATAAAAGTTTTTTAAGCCTTGAAGTAAAGTATATTCTGCAATAGGATATTTTCAAATGATGTGTAGGCAAGAAATCTCAAAGAGCCATTAGGTAACATGTCCATGTTTTCTAAAATATAAAAACACAAAGGTGATCGGGCCGGCATGAAAATCCTTGGTTTTTTGATTGACAACAGCGTTTATTTTTACGTTGCCTTTATGTTGGCAGGAGCGCTAGTAGGATATTTCGGGAGAGTTCCAAACTTTATAAAAAGGCATAACGGGAGAGTTCAGACGTTATGTCTTATTTTATTACTCCTGGCGATAGGTATTGAGATTGGAAGCAACGAAGAAGTGCTCAAGGCGTTAGGTAACTTGGGCTATAAAGCTGCTGCGGTTTCTTTTTTGTCTGTTTTGGGTACAATATTTTGTATAAATATATTTGTCAGATTTCTGACAAAAGATAAAAAGGGAATGATGAATCATTGATCGTCATCATAGTTGCCTGTTTAGCGGGCGGCATCTTAATTGGAAAGCTCGCGGTATTTTCTTTAAGCAACATAACTAATTTGATTATCACATTAGGATTGTTCGTGCTGCTCTTTTCCGTGGGAATTGATCTTGGCTGCAATAAAAAAGCGCTTAGAAATATCAGAGAAGATGGGATAAAGCTTTTTATCGTTCCTGTGGCAACGGTTTTGGGGACAGGGTTTGGTTCTTCTTTGGCCTCGATATTATTGAGAATGCCTTTAAATGAGACCTTGGCAGTTGGTGCCGGTTTCGGATGGTATTCTCTTTCAGGGGTTCTTATCACTCAGATGCACAGCGTAGAACTGGGAACCGTAGCCTTTCTTTCGAACGTGATAAGAGAGGTCATTGCCCTGATATCGATACCGCTGATAAGCAGGTATATCGGATCCTTCGAAGCAGTGGGCGTGGCGGGTGCAACGGCAATGGATACCGCCTTGCCCGTTATCGTAAAGAGCAATTCTCCTGATATTGCAATTTATTCTTTTATATCAGGTTTTTTGCTGACGCTTCTCGTCCCCGTCTTGGTGCCCCTTGCATTGGGATTGTGATGGCATAAAAGTTAATGCATAAAAAATAAATCAATACTATAGCGGTGAAGGGTGGCACGTCATATGTTTTTTCTATCAGTAGTCATTACGTTAATATTCGTTATATCCATAGGCGTTATCGCATCGGGAAAGAAAATAGACGAAGAAGGATATTCATTGGCGGGCAGAAGGGCAAGCCCCTTTGCGGTTTCTGGAATATTGCTAGGCGCCCTCGTGGGAGGAGCATCTACAGTTGGGACTGCGGAGATGGCTTATGTTTATGGTTTATCAGCTTGGTGGTTTACCCTTGGAGGAGGAATAGGATGTCTTCTTTTGGCGCTCTTCATAGCCGAGCCCCTGAGAAAGTCTAAGGTCACTACATTAGCACAGTTTCTGTCTAATCACTACGGCCTCCGGATGAGCAGGTTGGCTGTAGTGGGTTCCGCCCTTGGGACCCTTATGGCCGTAGTAGCCCAGTTTCTTGCGTCGAGCGCATTATTGTCGGCCATAGTGCCTTTGCCATCTTGGGCTTTGAGCTTGCTCGTCGCTTTTCTTATACTATTATTTATCTATTCCGGGGGCACAAAAAGCTATAGCGCTATAGGGCAGACAAAGCTGATTTTATTGTATATCACCCTCATTGCCTGCGGTGTAGTTGCCTACGGTATGGGCCACACCCCCTGGGCCCTGATAAGAGAGCTTCCCAGATTTCCCTATTTCTCTCTCTTTGCAAGGGGTATTTTAAAGGAATCGAACGCCTGTCTTTCACTGATCGTCGGAACCCTGGGAACGCAAATTTATGCCCAGGCCATTTTATCGGCCTCAAACGAGAGCACGGCAAAAAAGGGAGCGCTGCTATCAGCAATTTTAATGCCACCTATAGGTCTCCTTGGAATTTGGATAGGGTTAGCCCTGAGGAGGGAGGGCGTGATTATCGAACCCTCGCAGGCGCTTCCATATTTTTTGTATAATTATTTTCCTAAAGTGTTCAGCGGGGTAGCTTGGGCAACGCTTTTTATCACTTCGCTGGGTACTGCGGCGGGGCTATCTTTGGGAGTTGCCACAACAGTATCTTACGATCTTTTCGTTTCTTTTAAAAAAATTACTTCAAGCAGAGTCAGTCTTCTGGTAAACCGGCTAAGCCTTTTAGCCGTGATACTCATAGCTTTTATTGCGAGCCTGAAAGCTGCCGGTTCTTTCATACTTCAATGGAG
>DGDP01000074.1:42469-45731 GCA_002385485.1 Acetomicrobium sp. UBA3949
GGTCCTTTACGGAAGGCTGTCTCCATCGATGGCATTTGCTTCGGGTGCGGTGGGGATTGGAACAGCCTGTTTATGGCCCCTTTTGGAGCTTCCCGGAGAGGGAATTCTCATGGGCGTGTTTTTTTCTGCCCTTTTGATGTTATTCGATATATTTCAAAGGGGAAGGATAAAAGAAAAAGCCAGCCTTTAACGTAATAAAAGCTGGCTTGTTTCAAATCTCAGCAATTAAGCTCCAGAGCCTATGGACGACAATTGAGTGACAATTCCTGCAAGCCAATTAGCCTGCGATGTAAGCTGAGAGAGGACGGTTTCCATCTGGCTGTATTGTTCTATCAGTCCCTTTTCTTTGATAGCAAGACGTTCTTCGAAATCGGAGATTCTTTTGTCTATTGCCGTAATTCTGTTATTCAGGTAATTTATCTGGCTTGCAACGCGTCCCTTGGTGCCTGTCGTGTTTCCGATTGCTACAGGAACGTTGTCTATCGTATTTCCGATGAACGTATCTATCTTCGACATTGCCGTTGTCATCAAAGCTGCGACATCATCGGAATTCGTGGTCATGGCACTCATAAACTTGTCTACGTCGAACTCCAACATTCCGCTTTTGCCGTAGTCCGTGGCTTCAGTTGTAATGCCGATCTGAGAAAGCATTGCGAAGGCACCGCCCGTGGCTATGGGGTCAGAGATTAAAGATCGCATTCTGGACTTGGTTTGCCACAACAGGGAATCTCCTCTGAGTAACCCTATCTTCTTTTGATATTCCTCCTGAGGGTCTTCGATAGGTTTTTCCGAAACCCTGATGTTTATCCAATCCATGGCCGCATTGTAGGCATCAATAAAGTCAGTGATGGCGTTAACCGCCTTTTCGGCATCCAATACTATATCGGTCACGACATGACCCGTGCCATTGAGCTTTAAAGTGAGGCCCTCTATAAGGTCGGAAATCTCATTATCGGATCTTTGAACTTCCAGTCCGTCAATTTTAATTGTTGCATCCTGCGCCGCCTGCAATTCATTAGTAAAATCGGATCCATTCCAAATCTTCAGGGCGTTCAATATGCTATTGTCATCTGTGACCGTTATGGCATTAGCTTCTCCAGTCTCATTGCTGGTAATTATTAACCTGTTATCCATTATCTTCGCCGTTACCCTTATACTCTCTCCCTCATCGGTCGTGGCCGAATTGATTTTTGATGCCAAAGAGGAAAGGGTGTCGCTGGCCGTGACCTGGATTGTAGTGATCTTGTCGCCCGATCCTATGGTAAAACTTCCCCCGGCAAATTCGTTTATTAGATCTCCTATGGTCTGCGTCGGATCGTCAAGCCTTTTGCTGGTGATGCTGTGGGCTTTGGCCAGCTGCAACACTTCGATATCGTATCTTGCGATTTCCGCATCGGGTGTTGCCGTTATACTCAAAACCGAAGAAGGGTCCAGAGAGCTGCCAACGTTGGTTAGTTCGGCCGTTTTGGCCCTGTACGTGGATTCAAGCTTTAGGGGTGTCAACGCCGTTCGCAAGCTCTTGAAGTTTGCGTTGAATTCGTTATAGAGATCTATTTTAAATTCCAGCTTTTCCTTTTCGGCAGTCCAAATGTCGGTAACCTTGCGCTCCTGTTCCATAACTTTATCGATCATCGTGCCCCAATCTATCCCAGAGACCAAGCCTGTTACCTGAAAGAGAGGGTCGGTTGTAGCCATGGAGATAACCTCCTTATTATTGATCGGAGAAATTTTCGTTATTTATGATAACATGGTTTAACGCTATAAGTAGTATCGACATATTTTGTATCTGCCTTTAAGGTGCTTTGGCAAGCAGAGTCAGGATATTAAGCCGCGAGCTTCGCTTTTTCGTTCGTGATGGTAAAATATTCATGTCGGAACAGCGAAAAAAGGTATTTTTGGCAGGAGGCAGTTTCTTTGCGGATAGATCAGAATAAAATCGAAAGGGTGTTGGTAATAGGCCTTTCATGTCTTGGGGATATGGTTATGGCCTCTGCTGCGTTGTGGAACTTGAGGCTTTTTTTGCCAAAGGCCGAATTTACCCTATGGGTGGGCCCCAGGGCATTAGCTGCCCTTTCGGAGGACCCGATGTGGGATAAAATAAGAGTCTACGATAGGGGAGGCGAATTTTCGGGATTCAAGGGGAGATTGAGGGCGATTAAGCTCATGAGGCATGGGAAATATGACCTGATTGTCGACCTCAGGGCAACTGCAATGCCCCTGTTTTCGGGGGCCCGCTACGCGCCCCTATGGGGTTTGCGGGAGGTATTTTTGCCCAAGACATTACATGAAGCAGAAAGGACTTTGCAGGCCTTAGCGTCTCTTGGCATTCCAATACGGATAAGGCAATTGAGGTTTTTCGTGCCTTTCGAGATGAAAGAAATGGTTAAAACAAAATATAAAGATGAGCTTAAGGATCGAAAACTGGTGATATTTAACCCCGGAGCCAACTGGCCGCCTAAGAGATGGCCTGTAGAAGGGTTTGTAAGTTTGGGCAGGCGCTTGATCTCGGAATTCGGTGCCGTAATAGGTGTGATAGGATATTCCGAGGAAGAACGTTCCCTGGGCATGGAAGTTCTGAAGGGGCTGCAAGAGATCGACACTCTCGATTTAACTGGAAAGGTCCCGCTGACAGAGCTAGGCGCCCTTCTTGGTATGGCCTCCCTTTTCGTTACCAACGACACGGGCACATTGCATATTGGAAGCGCCGTGGGCGTTCCTGTGGTGGGCCTTTATGGGCCATCAAGTCCAGAAAGATATGGCCCTTGGGGGACGAGGCATAGGGTGGTGGCCCCCTCATTGCCCTGCGCGCCCTGTGTCGGAAAAGAGTGCGTATACGGGGATTTTGGATGCATGTCAAAAATAGGTGTTAATGATGTCTTTAGTGCCTGTGCGGAGCTTTTAGCATGAAAGGAGAGTCATGATTGATCAAATTCATAGAGGATCAGATAAATGATTCTATAGAATTAAAGAGGATGCTCTTGAGCGACGATTTGCTTGGTTGCGTGAAGATGGCAGCCGAGTTGATAATTCTTGCCTATAAAGGCGGAGGCAAGGTTTTATTTTGCGGAAACGGCGGTTCAGCTGCTGACGCACAGCATTTGGCAGCCGAGCTGGTGGGGAGATTTAAAAGGGAAAGAAAAGCCCTTCCTGCCATGGCCTTGCATGCTAACACAAGCGCGTTGACTGCGATCGCCAATGACTACGACTACTCCGATGTCTTTGTAAGGCAAATTGAGGCCTTTGGTAGGCCCGGGGATGTGCT
>DGDP01000114.1 GCA_002385485.1 Acetomicrobium sp. UBA3949
TCCCTTGCCATATATTCAATCCCTCGATGTATTGCGCCAGGCCGTATGCGCACGTCTACAATTCTTTCGCCATCAACTTGCAGCCAGGCGGTAATCGGCTCCTTGAGGCCTACATGAACAGGACCGATCGGAATAGTATAAGTTTTTCCCTCTCCAATAGCCATCGCTCATCACCTTTTCAAGAAAGTTCCCGTATATGTTTGGGAGATAACCCGGAATCATCACGCCGCCAGGGATGAACCTTTTCATCCCAATTTTCGGGCAAAAATACCAACGATTGATCCGGCAACCCCTCGAAAGACACGCCTAGCATCTCATGCATCTCTCGCTCGCTGTATTCAATGCCCGGAATCTTATCATAAAGAGACTGCATCGTAAGATCATTCTTTTGAACTTTTACGGAGACGACAACGCCCACTCTTTTACCTCGTCCCGCACTGGCAAAGAGAGAGAAATGGTAATTCAGCAATACGAAATCTCCCACATCGTCTCCGGATATCACATGAAATATAGGGAAATCGAGCATAAAGAAGGAGTCGACAAGATCAATAAAGGCACCTTTGTCGCATGTGATCCACATGTCATAAAAGGACGTCTTTTCTTCTGCTCCGGCCACCATCTCTCTTATTTCCAAGCTTTCCAGGTTATTAGTTAACTTTTCTTCCAAGAAAGTTTTTATCTCCTCAGGCGTTTTAGGAAGGGGGTTCAGGCTGTATTTAAACATCGGCAATGCCTCCCGTCCCAAGAAGCTCGTTTCTTTTCTCCTCGAGTTTTGCGATCGCCTTAGTCACGCCATCGATGATCGCCTCAGGCCTTGGCGGGCAGCCATGTACATAGACATCTACGGGAAGTATTTGATCCACAGGACCGTCTAAGTTATAGGATTTATAAAACACGTCCCCGGAGGCACCGCAATTTCCTACGACTATTACTACCTTAGGATTGGGCATTTGAGCATAAACTCTCCTCAACCTATCTGTCATATATTTCGTAACCGGTCCGGTGACCAATAAGGCATCGGCATGCCTTGGAGTCCCTACTAACTTCATGCCAAAGCGTTCTATGTCATATCTGGGCGTAAGCAGGGCAACAATTTCTATATCGCAACCGTTACAGGACCCGCTGTTGCAATGAAAGGCCCATATCGACCTCGGCAAAATTCCAAGTTCTTTCTTTATGTCCACCTTAAACATATCCACGTCCTCCTATAAAAGAATCAAAATCGAAATGACGGCAACAGTTACGACCAAAATCCCCATATAATCGGACAGTATTCCCGTGTGAATGCTCACCAACACATCGTAGAAACGGGAAAGCGCTTTCGTAAAACCCCAGTATGACGAACTGGCGGGAACGGCCAAATCCTCGCCGTCTTGGGGAACCGGATTTCCTCCGTAAAATACTTCATCCTGATATGTGCCCTTCTCGTAATCTCCTCTTCCTGTCGAGCGCAAGAATAAAACAATAAGAGCTCCAAGGGCAAAGAACATAACCCAAGCATATACGTTCCAAAAGCCAAATCCTGTGTATACAGTCCCGAGGACCATTATAGACCACTCCCCATTACTGCCTGAATATAACTGGCTTGGTTAACTAAATCGCGGGCAGCAGGTTCAATTAAATTAGCTAACACCCAATTCGGCATCATGCTAAGAGAAATTATCATGACGCAAAGGACCATCATACCCACAACCATGCTCAACGGTACTTCTCTGACGTTATTCAAGTCATCCCTCGACGGACCCAAAAAGCCCGACTGAAAGACCTTGACAAAAGAAGCGAGGGTCAATATAGAGGTTACCATCGCGACCACAGCCAAAAAGGGATGAACCACAAAAGAGGATTCGTATATCAAAAGCTTGGAGACAAAACCGTTGAAGGGAGGCAAACCTGCAATAGCAGCCGCCGCAACCGCAAACATGAAGGTCGTATAGGGCATTTTTCTGGCCAATCCCCCAAGCTTGTTAAGATTCGTCGTCCCGGTTGCGTAAAAAAGGGAACCCGCTGTCAAAAAGAGCAATCCCTTATACATTGCATTGTTTATTATATGGAAAATACCGCCCTTCATTGCCGTAAAACCGTATTCGCTCATGGCTTGCGAACTAGAAAGGGCGAGCAATCCCAAACCTATGCCCATAAGCATGTAACCCGTCTGCGAAATGCAGTGATATGCCATCAGGCGCTTCGCTTCCTTTTGTATAACTGCCATTATTACCCCTATAAACATGGAAAGCAAACCCAAAACTATTATCACCCATGCAAGCACGCTGCCCTCAAAAGCCTGCCCGTAAACGGAAAAGGCAATTCTAAACATCCCGTAAAGAGAGGCTTGTCCGACCACGACAAGAAAACAAGAAACGCCTGCCGGCGCCTGACCGTAAGCATCGGGCTCCCACATATGCAAGGGAACGGCCCCGCTTTTCATAGCCAAAGAAACGATAAAAAGCACCAAGGCAAGCTTTTCCAGAAAACCCACCTGCATGTTTTTGGCTATTGCTGCCATATTAAGCGTCCCATACACACCGTACAGGATACCAACGCCTATCAAAAAAATGAGAGCCACAAAGGTCGACAATACAGCATATTTAAAGCTCGCTTCTATCGCTTCGGGTCTGTCGCGCCAAAAGGCTATCAATCCGAAGGACGCCACTGAAGCAATCTCGAGAAAGACGAAGAAATTAAAGAAATCTCCCGTCACCTCAAGGCCCAGCATGCCGGCAAAAAGGAGAAAAAATAGGGCTACAAACTTATTTCCGTCATTAACACGATCTAAGAACCTTACGGAGAACAAACCGCTAGCCAAGGTGGCTATAGACCCGGCAAGAGCCATAAAAGCCCCAAATGCATCGACCTCCATAATTATCCTGATGGGCAATGTCATGCCCGAAGGAAGTGTAAGGTTCCATCTTTCGCCACCCATTACATAGACCAATGTACCGTTGATTGCGACGTATCTCCACATAAGAAAGGCCAAAATTGTCGTAGCCACTAAAATTGTTGCAAACCATAAATTACGCAAGCGCGGTTTTACCATTGCAATAGAAATAAAGGCTCCTAGCAATGGGACGGACACTACCAAAGCGGGAAGGTGTACCTGCCAACTCATCCCCTAAGCCTCCTTATCTCGTGGACGTCCAGTGTCCCGTAATGTTTGTAAAGAAGCATGATCAACGTCAATAAAAGCGCAGTAGTAGCTAAACCAATGACTATTGCTGTAAGCGTCAAGGCCTGCGGTGTCGGCAAGACCATTTTTTTGAACTCGCCTGCCAATGTGTAAACGGGTATGGAACCTCCCGTCCGATAGCCAAGGACTATCAAAAAAAGGTTCGTGGACGACTCTATTATGCTAACGGCAATGGCTATTTTTATGATATTGCGCTTAAACAAAACTCCATATAACCCAATGACGAATAATGCTCCGACTGTTAACATGGGAATGTTATTTATCATCCTTTACCCCCTCCTTGCCGCCTTCAGATACATAACGCATTCCTAAGAACATAAAGATGAGAATGGCCGAAAGACCACCCACGACTTCAAGGCCTACGGCTATATTGGCCAATGCTATGGTGCCGGAGCTGTTCAAAACGCCCGCATTGGGCCCTATAGGTACGGCAGATCCGAACAAGCCGCCTTTTAAAGCCAAAAAGTTATATAGAAAGGTCGTAGACAAGCCCAAAAAACCGACGCATACGAAAGCAACCAACCCGGCACCCTCAAAGGAGGAGAAAATTTCCTTTTTAACCCATCCCAAGAAGCTCTTTCCTCCATGCGCAACCAATAGAAGGGCTATAAAGGTGGCCACTATGGCTCCGCCCTGAAAACCGCCGCCAGGCGTGAGATGGCCGTGCAGTATGACGTAGGCTCCAAAGATTGCAACAAACCAGGCAAAAATATTGCAAATCGTTCTAACAACTATCGATAAGGGCCTCATTGCTGCTACTCCTCCTTCCGAAAGAGAGCGGCCACAGACATTACCGCCGTAAAAAGTACCGCCGCTTCACCAAGAGTATCGAAACCCCTGTAATCAAACACTATTGACGTCACTACATTGTTGGCTGCCCGTTCGCTCTGGGCATTGTTTATGAAATAATCGTCCATAGCCGATACACGCGGTTCTCCATAGGGATGGATATTATATAATCCCTGACACAAAATCCCCACAAATATGACGAAGAAGATCAAAAAAATTACCCTAGGACCTTTCATTTTTATCGTTCCCCTTTCCGGGCCAACGAGATGACCGACAAGCTTTGAGGGCCATTATATAAATGGCTGTAGTAAGTCCGGCTCCTATGCCCGCTTCGGCAATCGCTACATCAGGAGCCTGCAAGATATAAAATTCCAGAGATATGAGCAGGCTCATAACGCAAAGCGAAATCACCGCATTCAACAGATTATCAAACCAGATTGCGAAAAAAGC
>DGDP01000108.1 GCA_002385485.1 Acetomicrobium sp. UBA3949
AGGTATTACATATAGATGCAGATGAGGACCACACATCGTTACAAGACGGCAGAAGCACGAATCTTCCTTTAGTCTGCATATACGAGTAGTCTGCATATACGAGGGCACCTTTAAAGAGGGATCCAAAAACAGATGTATAAACCCCATATACATGAGCGGTTACGGAAAAGACACAGATGAGTTTTGGCTTGAGGTAACGGATAGGATATATGGACTTACCTCGCTTTAGCGGACACCAACCTAAGTCACTTTTACCGGATTTTCATATATTTTCTCAAATTCCTCTTAAGGCTTATAGCCAAGAGTCAAATGCAGCCTAGTGCGGTTGCAAAAGACCTCAACGTACTCAAAGATCTCGATCCTTGCTTTCGCCCTGGTTTTAAATATGTTACAGTATATAAGTTTTTGTCTTCACCGTCTTAAAAAAGCTTTCCATTGGAAAATTTACCAGCAATTACCTTTGCGGCTCATTGAACATATGTATCCTTTCCTTTCAAGCAGTTGTCTGTAAGCAAAGCTACCTTACCAGCTACCCCTGTCGGTATGGACGATCAACCCTGGCAAGGGACGTCGAGCATGTATCGCCATATTCATGGCTTCAACGACCAGCTCCTGGATCAACCTCTGTTTCATTGAAGTATCCCACGATTCTTTTTTTAAGTATTGGTCTGCCACAGCCGCCATGTATAGATATCCTTCGTCGGTGTGAATGTAGGTAGTCTATAATCCATTTCTCATCTGTACATCCGGCAATAAAGTCTCTGTCTAAGACGTTACCTGCTACTGACATATTAGACCATATTAAACTTAACGTGACGATAGAAATACCCTGTTTGTGCCTTTATCCTCTTAACGAAGATTATGTTACACAAACAAAGGGACAATTTGTACTTTTAAAGTATCCACCAGGCCTTTGTCCGTTATTTTCAAAGCAGGGCTTACAGGCAAAGTGATGGTGCAGATACTCATGATCGGATTGCTAGATTTAAATCCGTGGTTTAGCAGAGCATCTTTTACGGCAGCGCTTGCTTGGGCTACCTCGTGGGCGCAATTTTCGCTGAGCAATCCTCCAATAGGAAGGTGCAAACAAGCCTTAGTCTCTCCTTCTGATACAAAGACCATGCCGCCTTGAGATTTTACGACCCAATTTGCAGCTGTTGTCATGTCTCTTACGTTGTCACCAATGACCAAAAGGTTGTGGTGATCATGGGCATAGCTGCTTGCAAAAGCCCCACCCCTGATCACATTACCTCCTACTAAGCCAAGGGCGTAACTATCGCCGCCATATCGATTTATCACAGCTACCATGTTAAGTCCGGCTTCTTGCCACAAAAGCTCGCCTCCCCTCGCTGGGACGTCGATAAAAATTTCTTTTGTAGATGTGTTTGCTGGATTTTTTTCTATCACCCTACATCTCTGGTAGCTCTCTTTTATTGGCGGTTCTATACGAAATAGCTTCTCTTCTATTGGTAAAGTATTAATAGTCCTATAGAACTTATCGTTGAAGGATTTATCTAAAGGATCAAGGGTACATAAGTTATTTGTTGAAGAATACGCTATTTTTCCCTTCTTCATGACCCACGTTACGGGAAGATCTTTGCTTCGTTCACGGAGAAAAACTATATCTGCAATCTTGCCAGGCGCGATAGCACCTCTATCGCGGAAGCCCATTCTCATGGCAGGGGATAAAGTAGTGGCAATGATGGCAGACTCAAAAGGCAACCCCTTTTCTACTGCTAGTTTCATCAGAAAGTCTAAATGGCCTACTTTAGTAAGCTTATCAGGAGGCACATCATCAGTCACAAGCGAGAATCGCCCATCACATCCTTGATTTCTTAAAACTGCCATGTTTTCTACAGTAATTGAGCTTTCCTGCAACTCAACAAACATGCCCATTTTTAAACGATCCTCTAAGCCCTCGGGACTTTGCATGCAGTGGTCGGAATCTACTCCTGTAAACAGTACCTTTGACAGCTCAAATCCTTTAATTGATGGGATGTGACCTTCTACGGCCAGAAAAGGATAGTGTTCGTGCATATATCTGACAAAATCCATAGCACGACACTCCCGAAGCTGCATTAAATCGGTATAATTCATCACTTCGCCAAGGCATATCATCTTTTTTGGCTCAGTTTTAAGTAAAGCTTCGATTTCTTTAAGGCCTATTTTGCCTCCTGTGCTTTCAAGTTCGCTGTTGGTGGAAGGAACAGAACTTGGTATGCCGTAATAAATATCTATGGGTGCTCCTTCGTCAGCCTCTATCATTCCCTTGATGCCTTCAACGCCAAGTACGTTTGCCATTTCATGGGGTTCGCTTACTATGGTTGTGGTTCCGTGAGCGATTACTGCGCGGGCAAAATTGAGTGGAGTTAAAAAACTACTTTCGATGTGCATATGAATGTCAATGAATCCCGGAATTAGAGCGCCACCCCGGCAAGATATGCGCTTTAAAGGTTCAAATTCTATAGATGAGGAATCTCCCACGAATAGGATTTTACCGTCGAGGATTGCTACATCAGCAGTGATCCACTTTTTTAGGTAAACGTTAAAAACTTCCCCATCAGTCAGTAAGCAATCTATTCTCATTTTTTCATCTCCTCATGTTATTTCGGCCTGGGTCAAAGTGTAGCTAAGACTGTGGTCAAGGTTTAATAAGATACTTTGTATGTACCTAATGTATAACTAATGTATAAAAATAACATACCATTAAAAATGCTACTATATAAAGGCTCCAGTGAACCTCGCGTACTCTACCGCTAACGAGCTTTAGAAAGGCATATGCTATAAGTGCTGCAGCTATGCCATTTCCCGAATTGAAGCTGAATATTGTAAGCACAATACATATGAAAGCCGGAAAGTACTCAGTAAAATCGTCGTAATCTATTCGAGCCATTGACTTGAGCATGGTTATTCCGATGTAAATAAGGGCCGGTGCTGCTGCCGCTGACGGGATCATTAATGCCAATGGCGAGAAAAAGAACGTAACCATGAATGCGCAAGCTGTGACCA
>DGDP01000100.1 GCA_002385485.1 Acetomicrobium sp. UBA3949
TGTACTTTTATGTTTTCCACCAACTCCATGTCGTCAATCCCAAGCTCGCTTGCTATGATGGTGTCTATCATATTTCCTGCTCCTGCTAAATGAATGAGCTCTACTTGGCCGTTAGGTCGCATCAAAGATGCATCCGTACTGCCTGCACCTAAATCTAAGACGGCTAATGGAGTACTTGTCCCAGGTGTAGTTAAAGCTCCACTTATAGCCATCTCAGCTTCAACGCCACCAATTTCCACCTTAACTCCTATGTCGGACTCTATGGCAGAAGCAAGTTTTTGCATGGGGAGTTCTTGGGCTTCCACCATCACAGCCAGGGCTACACCCGTTTCCATAGCAAACTCTTCGGCCAGACCGCCAACAACGCGTTGGGGAACCATGGTATCAACTGCCAGTAAGTCTTTAATGTGAATTTCCCCCAAAGGAAGCCCTGTCAGTTCCGACATAGTCTTGCGAACTCTTTCCATCATTCCGCCCACGTTTGTCCCCGGTTGCCCAAAAATATCTTGGATGGGCCAGTTAGATTCCGCTATCTCCATTATTGCCTTAGCTCCATCGTCGATGTTAATGGTCCTTTTGCCAGTTGGTCCAATGATATACAATTCACCGGCAGGAATCCGCCTTTCCTTGACTTCGCCTAAGGGTGTCCGTATGACGACTGCAGATCTATTCCCTATAAGAGCCTTGGCAACGGGGACTATCTGACGAGTTTCATCGGCTGATAAATCAAAAATTGTGGCGATATCATAAGGATTAGAAAGCAACTCCACAGACCTTCCGGGTGGTGCCACTTCCACGCAACATTGCATACCCAGAGGAACGCGATCGATGGCTTTGACTTCATCGACTATCGGAATTACCTTATTTAACCTATTTACTATCAATACCCCGTCGTCCGATTGGCATATGGCCCCTCTGACATCTATGCCTTTAGACAAGGCATCGTTGATCTTTTCCGCAGCTTCTTCAAAATTTACGCTGCCCGGGATGACAACCACTACAGGATGCCCGGGCTTAGTCATATCCAGGTCAAAAATCGATACCGTCTCACCAACTCCAACTCCAACTCCGCCGGGAGTAGAGGGGTTGTGCCCTATCATGGTAGACTCGGTAATTACTGTCTCTGTAATGGTTTCCATTGCTACATCGCCTATCACAGGGGCTGCTCGGTTCAAGCAAATGAAATCTACCTTTTTAAAATCATCACGCGACCATCCAGCCTTCTCCAAAGCAAGGGACAATGCCCTACGGACACCGGCAACGTTTTGCAAAGTCCCCTTTATGCCTGTAGTATAAGCAATGGAAGAAGAGATGAATTCCACCGAGTTCTCATTCACTCGTGCCAGGGCCACTTCAGTAGTAGCGTTTCCTATGTCAATTCCGGCAATTGTAGGCACCTTAGCCCCCCCTTTTCGCAACTATTACTATTCGGGAACATCCCCTCGGAAAAGTTTTCGACGTTCATATACGGAGACCGCTTCCCTGACAAAAGTTGCACACGTCGTCGCTCCATGTTTGTTTTCAAGCTCATCTGCTATGGCAAGAAGTTCTTCTTTCGTTGAGCGATGAGGTCTCATGGCATTGTATATCTCCAAAATCCTTTCGTCAGGGACCTTCGTCAATTCAGCAGCTCTCTTCAGATTGGTTGCTATTTGACTTCTTCCGGCAGCCTCGGCTATTTGAGCCTGCATTAACAAAGCATCAGCCGCTATTCGAAAATCTTCAAATGTCGCCTTTCCTTGCAAGACAGCATCCAAGGTAAGATCATTAAAGGCGTTACCTCTTGGGCTTTTTATTATGTCAGGCCTTTTAGTGCCTAAGGGATAATCTTCAACTGTAAGCCCCTGACATTCTTCAACCTGCACTTTGTAAGGCGCTCCAGTTTTTTTCTCACTTTCTTGACTGCTCATCTCTTTTAAGACTTGCCTTACCAGTTCAGCTAACATTTCTTCGTTAAGCTTTTCAGCCAATTTCAACGCCCCCTTTTATTCAAAACGAACTTCAAGCTCCATAGGTGGCTTGGAGCGATCCAAATAACTCGCTTCTTTATTGTGAAGGAGTGCAGCGATTCCCTGATAGCGAGGACGAGCCATGGGGTCGTTTCTGGTAGGCACCGGCGTCGGACGTTCTCCTTTAGCATATTTAGCTGCATTGCGTCCAATTGCCCGGTACACCTCGGGGTCGAGAAGAGGGGCTTGAGGGAATAGTTCCAAATTATTTAGGGGATTGAGGTCACGTTGATGGATGACTGTAGTACCTCTCGACAATATACCGATGCCAATGCCCGACCCGGACAGCTTAGCTGCCTGATGAGCAATGAATCCCACATCTGCAGTGTGATATACGCGGACTAATCGCGGTTTTAAACCTTCTTCTTCAATCCCGGCAAATACTTGACGTAATACCTCGCTGTGAGGAACTCCTATTATGGTTTCGGTAAAGGCCGTTCCGAAACCCGGAGGTACAGCAACGGCCACTTCCTTGGGATCTGTGCCTCTTTTAGCTACACCTACTTCAACTAAAGTCATCTTCCCTCCCCTTGGCAGAAGTTGCGTCGCGCTTGGGGAAGGCATCTTCGCTTGCTCTCCTAAAACTTCCTGCAAAACCTCTGCGATCACCTTTTTGATTAATTCCTCATTGACCTGCATTGCCTTCCCCTCCTCACACATCCTCAGGTCTAATCGCCCAAGGAATTTCCTTTATTTCTTGCCAACGCTCTTCAGAGATTTTATATCCGGTCCCAGGGCCTTGATAATCGTTGGGGTCGTTAACGGCGCTGTAAACAGTACCGTCACGATCGATCCATGCTGAAGTCTGCAGATAATCCCCGGAAACCCTCTGACGCATCATCATTACTATGGCTTCAGCTATGTCCCTGAAACCCCTTTGCGCAAGGATTTTAACTATGTCAATGCCATTTATGCCCTCGCTTAAA
>DGDP01000141.1:0-1170 GCA_002385485.1 Acetomicrobium sp. UBA3949
ATAAACGAGTATGACGACTTGAAGTATTGCCGCAGGGAAATTGAAGAAAACATCTTGAGGAGGCGTCTTTATGCCTGACAAAGACATAGTTTTAGCGAAGGTAGCAATGATACAAAAATGTCTCGATAGAATTCGTGACGTTACGTGTCTTGACCCTGAAAGCATAGAAGATATTAACAAGATTGTCGACCTCATCTTGATCGACCTGCCCATTTTCCCAATGCGGAATGAATCGCGCTGGTGGAGATGCCCAAAGATTGACTACGGATTGTACATCTCTCGTTCTGAATTATCAACTTCAATGGGTGTGGTTCCTTTGTCTCTCCATGAAAGAGCAACGCAAGTCGAAAGCTTTCCAAGTTTTGCGAGTTCGGTGAGAACGCGTCTCAGGTCCTCGATTGATCGTGCAACTACCTCGATACAATAATGACTATCCCCTGTAATGCTCCAACGCCGTAAGACTTCGGGGATGGCATCAATCTCTCCTAAGATGCTTAGGTCAGGATTATTAAAACTAGTATACATATGTGTGAGTGCTTTGATCGGATAGCCAACCTTGACATGGTCTATGGTTGCCCTGTATCCTGTTATTATTTTCTCTGTTTCCATTCTTCGAACTCGCTCAATACGGGAGGCCCGACCAGTCTTACAAGGCCTTTGCTTAGAAGTTGGTAGTAGCATAGCTGTCGAAAAACACATGGCTTCAATTTACAAGGTGTGGATGTTTATCGACGTCCCCATCGGGGTTCCAATTTTCATCAATCTTTTTGCAATTTTGTTATTGACGCCGAAGTTTCTTTCTCTCTTGAGGGACTACCGTGCCAGATACATGAACATTGGAGAGGTCGACCCTAATTTTAAAGTATTCTATGAGGAATAAATAATTATTTACAAACCACTGCCCTTTCCGGCGAGCATGCGAAAGGGGGATTTTACAAGGAGGATAAAGGGATAAATGGAGGAGCGTATATATAGGCAACTGATGGAACTAGTTCGCATTCCGAGCGTCACGGGGTCAGAAGATGAAATCGAAATCGCCAGGTTTATATATGAAAGCCTTGCCAAAGAAAACTACTTCAAAGAACATCCGAGTCACCTAG
Source organism: Acetomicrobium sp. UBA3949 (assembly GCA_002385485.1). Classification (GTDB taxonomy): domain Bacteria; phylum Synergistota; class Synergistia; order Synergistales; family Acetomicrobiaceae; genus Acetomicrobium. Next base: position 1,101 of record DGDP01000141.1, read on the forward strand.
CTTTGGTACCGGGTCCTGACGGAAAGCGCATTTCAGTGGTTGCCATGGTTCGGTCTACCGCCGACGTATC
>DGDP01000141.1:1268-2788 GCA_002385485.1 Acetomicrobium sp. UBA3949
GCGATCCCTTCGTTGTCGCCCGATGGACCAACAGGCCAAAGAAGACCTTGAAAGCGGCAATTGGATCTTCGGACGGGGCGTCATGGACATGAAGTGCGGCGTGGCCATAGAGCTCGATTTGCTAAAGGAGTTTGCTCGTGATCCTTCGCTTTTCGACGTCAACGTCGTCGTTGCCCTGGTGTTTGACGAGGAAGGCTCAAGCCAGGGAATGCTTTCTGTCCTACCTTTCCTGGTTCAGTTAGCCGAACGCGAAGAGTTGCGCTATATTGGTGCTGTCAACACAGAGCCCACCGATGCCGGCCTTCCAGGAGCACCGGGGCCGGGATATTTTTTAAGTACCATGGGGAAAGCCCTTGTCATGGTCTACGTGGTAGGCGAGGAAGCTCATGGCGGGAGTTACTACAGAGGACTTAGCGCTGCGCTTGTGCAGGACTTCATCAATTTGGAGCTTGAAGCGCACCCCGAGCTGCGGGATTCTTTCGCAAATAGCGTTACCATACCACCCTTCGTATTGTACTGTGAATGCCGACGTAAGGAAAGCTACTCAATCACCATCCCTCATATGAGCATGGCTTACTACAACGTCTTTACTGTAAGTCGATCGCCCAGTGATGTCCTTAAGATGTTTAAGGAAGCCGCAAGCAAGGGAGCAAAGAAAGCCCTTGAGTACCTCGTAGCTTCGTACGAGGCAATGAAAAACTTCGGGTACACGGGAGCTGCTAAAAAGTACGATGAGGTTTGCATACTAAGCTACGAAGAGCTTCGAAGGCAGGCGTCACGCAATTACCCCGGCGACTTCGAAATAGCGGAACGCGAGATGATCTCAAATCTTAAATCTCCTGATAAGGACCTGCGAGAGCAAGGAATAAATCTCGCAGAATGGATGATCCCCTGGCGAGATCAGCAGGGGCCTGCGGTCATCGTAGGTTTTCTTCCACCCTTCATGCCTCATCGGTCAAGTTACGGCCGAAGTGAGGCCGAGGTGCACTTTCGTCGGGCGGTGGAATCTACGGTATCTTACGCCGAAACGACCTTTGGCAGGGACCTTCAGGAATGTCCCGCCTTCGGCGGGTTGTGCGACTTAAGCTACATCGGTTGCCAAGTCAACGAAGGCGAAAGACAAGTCTTAGAAAACAACATCCCTGGATGGGGGATGCTTTACAGCTTGCCCTTTGAGTCAATGGGAAGGCTTAACATGCCGATCATCAACCTGGGCCCGTTGGGAAGGGGAGCTCATACTTGGGTCGAAAGGCTGGAGCGAGACTATGCCCTGCGGGAGCTTCCGCAGCTGCTGCGACATTTCGTGCGGTCTCTTGCGGTGCAGTCTGGTGGGGATTAGCATTATCAGTTCGTTTTATTGCAAATTAAGCAGGTTATATGAATGTTTTTAGCGCTAGATTTGCTTAATATTTGTAAATTCTTCATAAGTTAATCCGATATCTTTAAAGTCACGTATGATATCATCTGTAAAATTTAGGATGACACCTTTCTAAAGTAATTTGAAAGGGTCATCGCCCTCT
>DGDP01000046.1 GCA_002385485.1 Acetomicrobium sp. UBA3949
TCCTACAAATATTTTACGCGATCCCCTTTGATATTAAATACCCGCAGGCCAATAATTATGCTATAGTTATTACTATAACATTAACATTTCAATTCTCCTCCGGGAGGTCAGATTGGATGAAGATATCCGAAATCGAAAAAATATTGCAGGCCAGTAGATTATTTGACACTGCAGCAATGGATAGCGAAGTCGAGTATGCCTTTGCATCGGATCTAATGAGCGATGTCCTTGCCTTTGCGTTGGCAACTTCGCTTTTAATAACGGGCTTAACAAATATTCAAATCATCAGGACGGCGACAATGTTGGATATGACCGGTATTGTGTTCGTAAGAAATAAGAGGCCCTTGGAAGAAGCGGTTGTCCTAGCCAAAAAGCTGGACATACCTATTTTATTATGTCAGAAGAGCATGTTTGAAACCTGCGGATTATTATATCAAGCCGGTTTAAAACCGTGTCCTATTCTTCACAAGGAGTCGAGTTAAATTGAGCGAACCGTTAGTGTTGGAGTTAGAAGTTAAGCCCCTGGATTTTCTGGCTGCAGGGGAAACAGCCACCCAGTTTAAGGAAACGTTAAAATCTCTCGGATTGCCTCCCGAAATTTGCCGTAGGGCAGCTATCGTCGTTTACGAAGCGGAAATGAACATTGTGATACATGGCGGCGGTGGAGTTATGCGCCTCCAAGTTGAGGAGGATAAAGTTACCATAATGGCTGAAGACGAGGGCCCGGGAATCGAGGACCTGGAGTTGGCCATGCAGGAAGGTTATTCTTCTGCACCCGACTTTATAAGGGAAATGGGCTTCGGAGCAGGAATGGGCCTGCCTAATATCAAAAGAAATGCCAATGAATTATATATAGACACAGCGCCGGGGAAGGGTACAAAATTACGTGCAGTTATATACCTTAATAAAGGACGGTGAGTTGTTTGGCTCACGGCGTGAAAATAGTAGAACAATCCTGTAGAGGGTGTGTTAACTGTATTAAATCATGTCCCACTGAGGCCATGAGGGTCATAGAGGGTAAAGTTCGTATTTTGAGCGAAATTTGTATCGCTTGCGGCGAGTGTCTGAGACGATGTCCGCATAGAGCATTATTGCTTGAGGAGGATGAATGGGATTATATACTGAGCAAACGTCCCATGACGTTGGTTACAGACCCTTCCTTCTGCACGCAGTTTTCTTGGCCGCCCATCCCTGAGTTGATGACACAAGCCCTATTTGAATTGAACTTCGAGCCTATCTTTGACGAATATGAAGCGGCTTACGATGTCACGGCTTTGGCCGTAGCAAGAGCCATAGAGAGCTCTTCGGATAACCTGAAGCCTCTCATTTCAACTTACTGTCCTGCCGTTGTCAGGTTGATTCAGATCAAATTCCATGAACTTATTCCCCATCTTGTGCAGGTAGAATCTCCTCTAGAGACGAGCATAGATCTTTGGAGAGCGAGGTCGAAGAGGCGAGACCCCGTTACCTTGGTTTCATCCTGCCCTGCGCGAATTGCCATGGTGCGTTCTCCCGTTGGAAGGGATATAAGTTCTGCTGAATTTGCCATTTCCACGTCGAAACTTGCCCGAGAGGTGTTAATAGGCTCTGGTGATCCATCTAAAAAGGTGTCTGTCGATCATCCATTCCGTGCTCCACGCTGGATAGCATGGGCTAAGACTGGAGGTGAGTCAATGCACGTCCGCAGTTTTTCGAGCAGGCCCATTAAAACTCTTGAAGTGGATGGGTTGCGAAACGTGATTAACCTTTTTCAGGAAATGGAATTGGGAAAACTCAGAGGTATCGACTACGTCGAAGCCAGGGTTTGCGATTTGGGATGCATAGGCGGCATAGGAAATGCTGAATCTCGTTTTTTGAGCCGCATCAAGATAGATAACATGAAGATTGATTTTAATTTTAACGAGGAAAACAGGGAGAAACTCGAGTCGATCTACGATGCGAAGATTTGGTCTCTCAGAGAAAAAATTGTTCCCATTGAACAGATGCCTTTGGGAGAAGATCTGGCAAAGGCAATGGAAAGATTGAAGCAACTGCACGCTGTGTATGCCGATCTCCCTCACCTCGATTGCGGGACCTGCGGCAGACCCTCGTGCAGAGTAATGGCTGAAGATATCGTAAAGGGGGAAGGGTCGCTCGATGATTGTATATTCAGATTAAAAGAACGCATTGCAGATTTGTCCAAGGAAATTTACGACCTTTCAAAGAGGTTGGTACATACAATGACACCGGAGGGGAAATCATGAAGGTGAAGGAAATATGCGAAAAGTTGGGATTGAATGTGCATGTTCAAGGTGACCTTGACAAAGAAGTGCATCAGGGAGTTGTTGGAGATCTTTTGAGCTTTATAATGAGAACAGCACCGGAGGGAGCGGTATGGGTTACTATTCAAAACCATGTTAACGTGGCTGCTGTCGCTGTTTTGAAAGACATTCCATTCATCGTGCTAGCATCGGGACGTGAGCCGCTTCAAGAACTTATAGACAGCTGTCGGAAGGAAAATATTACTCTTACATCTTCCAAAGAGGATGCATTCAACCTTTGCGGCAAGCTGTACGAGCTGGGCATAAAAGATTGAAGTCATGCACCTTTATTGGATGGACCTGCATGTTCATACTGTATTATCGCCTTGCGCCGAACTTGAGATGGGAGCAGCGGATATAGTCGGCAGGTGTATGGATGAAGGGATTGATATAATAGCTATAGCTGATCATAATGCGGCGGCAAATTCAATTGCTGTAATTAACGCAGCCAAAGATAAGTCGCTGACAGTTTTGCCGGCGTTGGAAGTTCAATCTCGCGAAGATATTCATACCTTATGCCTTTTTAAAACTGTCGAGGAGGCTTTTGCTTTCCAGGATTGGGTGTGGGCACGATTGGCTCCGGTAAAAAACGATCCCGATTTGTTTGGGTTTCAGTTAGTAATTGATCATGAGAACAATATACTGGAAGAAGTTGACACTCTCCTGCTACAGGGAATTGATGCATCTGTAGACGATGTTATAGAGAAGACAAAGTGCATGGGAGGAATTGCGATTTTAGCCCACGTCGACAGGCCGGCATATTCGTATCTTGCAGTGCTCGGGATGTTGCATCCTAATATGAATATAGATGCCGTAGAGCTGTCAGCGAGGTTGACAGCTCAAGAGGCTTTATATTGGAAGGAAAATGTTTTAGATTATTCTATTATCAGATCCTCTGATGCTCATCGACTTAACGACATCCAAAGATGTCACTCGACGCCTGTCTATTTGGAGGAACCTTCGTTTAATGATATTTTCTTTGCTTTACATAGATATAATGATAGGAGGGTGAAGTGGCCGTGGTCATAACATTTTCTACTTGACTCTTTTTTGGGAATATGATATCCATCACAAAATGGATAGACATGATTTTAAAAAATATATACAAATGGTGGTGATGATCGTGGCATTAAGCACTGTGGATGTTGTTGAAAAGACTAAAGAAATAGTGGCTCCGTGGAAGGGTAAACAGGGTGGTTTGATTCCCATATTGCAGGAAGTTCAGCGGGAATTTGGTTATCTACCTGAAGATGCGTTGCTCACGATATCTAGGGAGTTGAAGATGCCGAAAGCCGAGATTTACGGCGTAGCGACATTTTATGCCCAATTTCATTTAAAACCCAGGGGGCGGCATATAATTCGCGTTTGCCGCGGAACCGCTTGTCACGTAAGGGGGAGTTTGCAGATTTTGGAAAAAGTCAAACAGACATTGGGGATAGAAGAGAACGAAACAACCGAGGACTTGCGCTTTACCCTGGAACCTGTGGCTTGCCTTGGGGCATGCGGTCTTGCTCCTGTCATGATGGTGGACGAGGATACGCACGGGCGCATGACCCCCGATAAGATACAGTCTATTTTGGATCGGTACGAATAAACTTCAATGCTGGAGGATCTTTCTCAATATATCCTTGATATCGCCGAAAATTCCGCAAAGGCAAAGGCTAAGAAGGTCTTAATTGAGCTGGCGGTTGACAATAGAAACAAATCGATTGTTTTAAGGGTGTCCGATGACGGATGGGGTATGGACGAGGAATTTTTGCGCAAAGTAGAAGATCCTTTTACAACTACGAGAAAAGAACGAAAGGTTGGGCTTGGGATTCCCTTTTTAAAGCAGGCAGCTTTGGCTTGCGAGGGCTTTTTTGATATCAAATCAAAAAAAGGAGAAGGTACCGTAATCGAAGCCGGCTTTAGAAAGGATCATATAGATTGCCCGCCATTGGGGGATGTTGCGGCGACTATAGCTACATTGATCATGGGATGGCCCGAATGTCGTTGGATCTTTAGATATAGCGTTGACGGAAATTCTTTCATACTTGACCTTGATGATTTGCTCGACCATCTCGGCGATAGAGAATTGTTGAAATCTCCCAAGGTAGTCTTGTGGATTAAGGATTACATTCAGGAAAATATAGATTTATTGAATCAGAAAAAAGGAGGCGAAGACATTGCCTAAGATCAAAAATCTTGATGATCTGAGGAAAATTAGAGAAGAATCGAAAGACCTGACTTCGGCGCGATCGGGCGGCAAAAAGAAGATAATAGTGGGCATGGGCACCTGCGGAATAGCAGCAGGAGCAAGGGAGGTCCTCACTGCTATCTTAACCGAGCTTGACAAACGCGGTATCAAAGACGTAGCCGTCGAGACAACCGGCTGTATAGGTATGTGCCAATACGAACCGTTGGTTGACATAATCAGGCCTGGCGAGCCAAGGGTTACATATGGAAACATGAAACCTGAAGACGTATCCCGAATTATTGCTGAACATATGATTAATGGCAATATAGTTTGGGAAAAAGTTATCGGCAGAACGGATTAGGGGGAGTTGATCATGGCTATTTATCGTGCTCATGTGTTGGTTTGCAGAGGAACAGGCTGTACTGCCAGTGGCGCTCCAAGCGTAATGAAGGCCTTCAAGGACGAACTTGTAAAAAAGGGCTTAGACAGGGAAGTGATGTTGGTAGAGACGGGTTGTCACGGTATGTGCGAAATGGGGCCCGTGGTCGTCGTTTATCCCGAGGGTGCTTTTTACTGCAGAGTAATGCCCGAAGATGTGCCCGAAATAGTGGAAGAGCATCTCTATAAGGGGCGAATCGTTCAAAGGTTGCTCTATACAGTGCCCAAAGATATGGAAAAAGTTCCGTATTATAAGGATATACCTTTTTACAGCAAGCAGCATCGCATAGTGCTCAGCAACTGTGGTTATATAGATCCGGAAAAAATAGAGGAATATATAGCTCGCGATGGTTATATAGCCCTGGGGAAGGCTCTCCTGGAAATGACGCCGGAGAAAGTTTTGGATGAAGTGAAAAAATCCGGTTTGAGAGGCAGGGGTGGCGCAGGGTTTCCTACCGGGTTGAAGTGGGAATTTGCTCGCAAAGCCCCTGGGAATAAAAAATATGTCATATGCAATGCCGACGAGGGCGACCCAGGTGCTTTTATGGACAGGTCCACTTTAGAAGGAGATCCCCATTCGGTAATAGAAGGAATGGCGCTAGGGGCATATGCTATTGGTGCTGATGAAGGTTATATCTATTGTCGTGCCGAATATCCCCTTGCCATTAAAAGACTTAAAATAGCAATTGCTCAGGCCGAGGAGATGGGGTTGCTCGGAGATAACATAATGGGCACCAATTTCTCCTTTCATCTGCATTTAAAGGAAGGAGCAGGAGCTTTTGTCTGCGGTGAAGAAACCGCTTTAATGGCTTCGATCGAAGGTCGTAGGGGCATGCCTCGGCCAAGGCCGCCGTTTCCGGCGCAACATGGTTTGTGGGGCAAGCCCACAAATATAAACAATGTGGAAACCTGGGCAAACGTCCCCAAAATTATCTTGAACGGCGCAGATTGGTTTGCCTCGATGGGGACGGAAAAATCTAAAGGGACCAAGATCTTTGCCCTAACCGGCAAAATAACGAACACCGGTTTGATAGAAGTTCCCATGGGTATAACCATTAGAGAGATCATATACGAGCTTGGTGGTGGCATCTTGAACGGAAAAGAGTTTAAAGCCGTTCAGATTGGAGGTCCCTCCGGAGGTTGTTTGACTAAGGAGCATCTCGATCTGCCCATAGATTATGAATCCTTGACCGGTGCCGGAGCCATCATGGGGTCGGGCGGTTTGGTGGTCATGGACGAAGATACCTGTATGGTCGATGTGGCCAGGTTTTTCCTGGAGTTTACTCAACGGGAATCCTGCGGAAAATGTGTTCCTTGCAGAGAGGGCACGAAGCAAATGTTGTTAATGCTCGAGAAAATTTGCAAAGGCGAGGGAACGTTGGAGGATTTGAGTAAACTTGAAGAGCTGGCCTACATGGTAAAGGAAACTTCGCTGTGCGGATTAGGGCAAACAGCTCCCAACCCTGTAATAACTACGATTCGCTATTTCCGGGACGAATACCTTGCTCACATAGAGGAAAAACGTTGCCCCGCCAAGGTCTGTCCGGCATTGATTAAGTACGTGGTAGATCCCGATAAATGTCGAAAGTGCGGTTTATGTGCCAGAAATTGCCCTGTCAAATGCATTAGCGGTGATCGACAGACTCCTTATTTCATAGATCAAGAAAAATGCATCAAATGTGGGACTTGCATGCAGGTCTGCCCATTTGGCGTTATCGCAAAAGTATAGCCGGAGGAGGATTGGCATGAAAGAGATAACTTTGATCATAGATGGGAAGGAATGTAAGGGAGTACAGGGGGATACGATATTGGATGTCGCTAACAAAAACGACGTCTATATTCCCACCCTATGCTTCCAAAAAGGTTTAACACCTATAGGAGCTTGCAGGATGTGCGTAGTTCAGCTTGAGGGCAATCCCAAAATGTTGCCATCTTGCACTACGCCTGCCCAAGAGGGCATGGTTGTCATTACAAAAAACGAAAAGCTAAAAGATTATAGGCGCCAGGTTCTCGAACTTCTGTTTGCAGGAAGAAATCATTTTTGTATGTTCTGCTCGCAAAGTGGCGATTGTGAATTGCAGCGACTGGCCATTGAACATGAAATGGATTCGGTGAGATTTCCCTACCTTTATTCCGATTTCGAAGTAGACGCTACCGATGCGGATTTGATGATGGACCATAACCGTTGCATACTGTGTCAAAGATGTATCAGGACTTGTTCTGAAATCGTTGGTGCCCACGCTTTGGACCTCGAGCGTCGAGGCTGGCAAGCAAAAGTTATAGCGGATCTGGGAAACAGGTTGGCGGAAAGCGACACCTGCGTTAATTGTGGAGCCTGTGCTCAATCTTGCCCGACCGGCACCATCACTATCAGAGATTTTGCCTACAGGGGAAGGCGTAGCGATTGCGATGCCATAGTCGACAGCGTCTGCCCTTTATGTGCCGTAGGTTGCAAGATAAAGACTTATGTCCGCACGGGCAGCATAGTCAGAGTTGAAGGTACCGCTCAAGATGAACCGGACGGCGGGCAGCTTTGCCACATGGGTCGTTGGTGGTTGCCAGAATCGACGGAACGGGAAAGGGTTACAACGCCGTTGATAAGAGAGGGTGCTACATACCGTGAGGCAACATGGGAAGAGGCATTAGAGCTGGCGGCGTCGGAGTTTAAAAAGGCGTATAAAGAGGAGAAAGCCGGAGCGATCCTTTCAAGCCTGTGTACAGATGAGGAGTTGACGCTCTTTTCCGCCCTTTTTAAGGATGCATTGAAGATGAAGCATACCGATTCCTTTGACGGAGACGTGATCCGTGGTTTTATCAAGGGATTCATGCCCTTCAAAAACCAGGGCGTAAGACCATTTACCGCAGCACATCACATCTTGGATAGCGATCTTGTTGTTACAATGTTTGCCGACCCACAGAAGGAGGCTCCCGTGGTTGCAAGTTACATACGAGTTGCTTGTCTGCACAAGAATGCTAAATTGCTGAATATTTCCTTTGGAGCATCACAATTCCCCGGTTTGGTCGAACTGGATGTTCAATTGCCCGAGGGACAGGCGCTTCCAAAGGCCCTCTCAAATTTGGCCGAAATAATCAGCAAGATCAGTGCTGGACCTTCTGAAATGGCCGGTTTTGGCGAATATGAAAGCGGGGCCGAATCTGTCTTATCGTCCTACAGGGAATCTATAGAAGAAAGTGCCAGAGCCATGGGGCTTGATCCGAAGATTGCCGAAGAGGTTGCTTTGATGCTTATATCGGCCAAGAAGCCCGTCTTCGTAGTTGGAGGCAGGGCAACGAAATCGCACGAATTAGTTACCGCAGCCTGCAATCTCGCAATAGCATCGAAGTCTTTCTACGAGGACGGTTTAGGGGTGGTGCCGTTGTTGGTGAGTGCCAACAGCTTGGGAGCTCGAAACACCGTAGTAAGCGAGGATCCTTGGATTAGCAAAGAAAAAAGGGATTTCATGTACGTCTTTTCCACGGGCATGGTTCCCGAGGAGGAAGAAATTTTGGCTGCCATTTCTGCAACGCGATTTGTTGTGGTCCAAACTCCTTTTAAAGTTAGGCCCTTGGTCAACCTTGCAGACATACTTCTGCCAGCACCTGCGTGGTACGAAAGAAGCGGTCATTACTGCACCATCGAGGGAGAGCGCAGAAAGCTCAATACAATCGTTCCTCCAAAGGGCGATCTAAAGGGACTGCATTATGTGATGGATGAATTTGCAAAGAAGCTGGGTGTGAAGCTTGGGAAGCCGGAAACGTCTCCTTGCGAAGAGGTTTTTAAATCGCAAGCTCGAGCCAGCGAGGCTCGCATAATTCCATTAAAATAGTTTCTTTTGGGAGGTGAAGTTCCATGGCTAAGGCAAAAGTTGCGACATATTGGTTAGAAGCGTGTGCAGGATGTCATATGTCTTTCCTTGACATAGATGAAAGATTGGTCGATTTATTTAAAAACGTAGAAATACTTTTTTCTCCGATAGTAGACGCAAAGGACATTCCCGATATAGATGTAGGAGTGCTATCCGGCGGTTTGGGTAACGTTGAGGAATTAGAGATAGCCAGAAAAATGAGGGAAAGATGCAAGTATTTGGTTGCCTGGGGAGATTGCGCTGTGTTCGGCGGCATTAATTGTATGCGCAATTTTATACCGAAGGATAGGGTTTTAAAAGAGGGCTATATCGACACTGCCAGCACCGTTAATCCTGAAGGAATAATACCTAGCGAGGATATACCCGAATTGCTTCCAAGGGCATTACCCTTAGATTATGAGGTGAAGGTCGACGTTTACGTGCCCGGATGTCCGCCTGATGCAGATACTATCTACTACGTCTTCACAGAGCTGTTAGCAGGGCGTGTTCCTAAAGTTCCCTCGGAAATGATGCGTTACGACTAGAGGAAGGGGAGGAAATGGCCATGACTGAGATCTACAAATTAGAGATTAATCCGGTAACAAGGATTGAAGGACACGGGAAGATAACCGTAATGCTTGATGAGGCTGGGGAGGTGAAAGAAGCCAGGTTTCATGTAACCCAGTATAGAGGGTTTGAAGTCTTTACCAAAGGAAGGGATTTCAGGGAGATGCCGGTGATAACTCCGCGAATTTGCGGCATCTGCCCTGTATCGCATCATTTGGCATCCGCTAAAGCATGCGACGATATTTTAGGTGTTACCATTACGCCTGCAGCACACAAGCTAAGGGAGCTCATGCATATGGGGCAAATTGTTCAATCCCACGCCCTGAGTTTCTTTCATTTGTCTAGCCCCGATATTTTGCTAGGTTTTGATGCTCCTGTGAAGATAAGAAATGTGGTCGGTTTGACGGAACGCTATCCGGAGCTTGCGAAAAAGGGGATATTGCTTCGCAAGTTTGGTCAGGAAATAATAAAAACTTTGGGTGGCAAAAAAGTTCACCCTTGGCACAGCATTCCTGGCGGTGTAAACAGGAGCCTGACGCCTCAGGAACGGGATAATATAGCCGCTCAAATTCCCGAAATGAAATCAATAGCGCTGGAAGCGATTAAGTTGATTAAGGGTTATCTGGAAGAAGGTAAGGAAGAGGCTAAGGAGTTTGCAACTGTAGAAACTGCCTATATGGGCCTGGTTCGAGACGGCAATCTCGAGCTTTACGACGGGAACATTCGGATTAAAGCGCCAAGAGGAAGGATTTTAGATGAATTCGATCCAAAGGATTATCTTAAATATATAGGAGAGCACGTTGAACCCTGGAGCTACTTGAAATTTCCTTTCTATAAATCCTTGGGATTTCCACACGGTTCCTATAGGGTTGGCCCCCTTGCCAGGTTAAATGCCGCAGATAATATCGATACGCCACAGGCTTCCAAGGAGTACGCGCTATACAAACAAATTACTGACGATGGCATAGTGCCCTATACACTTTACTACCACTACGCTAGATTGATAGAGGCCCTTTACGGCATAGAGCGTATCGAGCAGTTGCTTTCTGACCCAGAGATTACATCTAGCGATCTCAGGGTTACATCCAAGGAGATCAACCCGGAGGGGGTAGGAGTTATAGAGGCTCCCAGGGGGACCCTTATTCACCATTATTGGGTCAACGAGAGCGGAGTTATCACGAAGGTCAACTTGATAGTAGCGACTGGCCATAACAACTATGCCATGAATAAAGGCGTCGAAGCGGTGGCCAAGAAATTCATCAAGGGCAGAGATATACCGGAGGGTGTGTTTAACAGATTGGAGCATGTTATCCGCGCTTACGATCCCTGCTTATCCTGTTCCACTCACGCTGTGGGCAAGATGCCGTTAAAATTAGAGTTGATATCATCCGCTGGTGAGGTAATTAAAGAGGTCGTGAGGGGCTAATTGTCGATGAACGTGATTGTATTGGGCTATGGCAATTCCTTCAGGAGGGATGATGGCGTAGGGCAGAGGGGAGCACATGCCATTGCTGAATGGCTGAACGAAATTGGACATGAAGCAACTACTTGGGTTGGGCACCAATTGCTTCCTGAGGTAGCGCTTGAATTGGAAGGAAAGGATCTCGCCATCTTCGTCGATGCATCTGTGGATCAATATTCCGACGGTTACAATATAGCCGAAGTTACGTCCTCTGCCGATATCGATGGTCTTAACCTTCACACCTGCACTCCAGGATGGATAAAGCATTTGGCTGCACAGATGGGGATTGATATGCCCAAAATGGTCATGGTGTCTGTTTCCGGCGTTGACTTCGATTTTGGTGAATCATTGAGCTGTGTGTGTATGGATAGGTTTAACAAAGCATTGGAAGGTTTTAAGAAGTACTTTACAGATAATTTCTGTTGAACATTTTGTGCTATAATATAGGTACAAAAACCCTGCGGTGTTCGTGCTATGCCGAAGAGCCTTGAGCCAACACTAAATCCGATCGAGGCTGACTCCTGTCCGGCTGAGGAGATCTTAAAGGATCACCAAGGCTAAGGATGGGGAGGCCTCACCAATAGGTGAGGATCGGGTCAAGGCCTTCTTGGCACGGCATTGCGGGGTTTTTCTAATATTTTATTTTTAATATCATTTTTGGGAGCTGGTAATTTGCAGGCTTTTAGCGGTCCCTACTGGCATCCGGCTAATCAAAGGGGTTTTATACTCGATTGGGATGGGGTTCTGGCTGAAACGAAACTGGATTTTACTCCCATATACGATCGCTTTTTTGGGGGTAAAAGGGTTATGATTTTAGAGGAAGCGGTAAGGCTTCCTGCAACAGAGAGAGGCGCGCTTTATGAGGCAATAGAAAAGATAGAAGTTGAGGGCGCTGAAAAAGCCAAACCGGTTTTAGGAGCTGTGGAATTGATATCATGGCTTGAAAAAAATGACATTCCCTGGGCTGTAGTGAGCCGAAACACCAAAAAGTGCGTCGCCATGGCGGCCAAAAGGGCTTCCATTAAACTCCCCCCGATCGTAATTACCAGAGATGACGGCCTATTGAAGCCGGACCCACAAGTTTTTTTAAAAGCTTCAGAGCTTCTCGAGATACCGTGGTATCAATGTGTCGTTATAGGAGATTTTCTGTATGATATTGTGGGCGCTAGACGTGCATGTATGAGGGCTGTTCTCGTTAGACGAGCCAACGAAGAATGGAGTAACTGGGCAGATGTAGCATACAACGAAGTTATAGATTTATTTTACGCACTGGGGAATCCGCAACCTTTGATACCATGGGAATACCAGCCTGTCGTACGTAAAAGGGGTTTTAAATGGCTCGAAAGGGCTTTTGGGTTGACGGTAAAACTTGTCGGAGATGACGCTTTTGAAATCCTTGCCAAGCTGGCGGCGATGGGAGTAGGCTCCTTTTGTATAGACAATGAGGTTAGGCTTGAGGCTGATCGTTGGCGAAATAGCCCTTACATCGACCCCAAATATCTTTGGGAGCCCTTGGATAAGGTTGTAAGTGATTTTCTCATAAAGCGTTTTCCTCTGGCTAAGGTTGTAAGCGATGGGGAAGTTCTGGATTTGCCATGCGGGATGTCGGAAAGCATTTCCTTCATCGAGGAGTTGTTGTCCCGATGAGTCAAATGCAAAAAGATCTATTTGAAAATTACGTCGGCAATATTATCGAGGAAAGCAAAGTCAGCAGGGAGCAAGGATTAGAGGTTCCTCTGGCAGAAAGGATGCGTCCTGCTAAATTAGAGGATTTTGTCGGTCAGGAACACCTTCTAGGGAAGGATAAGCCGCTTAGACGATTGCTCGAAGCTGGACAGGTGCCAAGCTGTATCCTCTACGGTCCTCCCGGAAGCGGAAAAACTACGTTAGTAAGGGCAATGGCTTCCGTAACGGGAAGAAAATTGTTCGAAATTAATGCCGTAACTGCTAAAGTAGCTCAACTGCGGGACGTGGTTGATACAGCGAGAAACTTAAAAAGAAGTACAGGAATATCTGCAATAGTTTTTATTGATGAAATTTATCATTTCAACAAACAACAACAAAACGCCCTGCTCCCTTCAGTTGAGAGGGGAGATTTGATTTTAGTGGGCACTACTACTGAAAATCCTTATTTTGAAATAAACAAGACCCTTCTTTCGAGGGCGGTTGTATTCGAGCTTAAGCCCCTTGCTCCACGAGATATCGAGCACATTCTCTATAGGGCCCTTCGGGATAAAGAAAAGGGTTTGGGGATGTTTGACGTAGAAGTAGACGAGCAGGCTGTTGCCTTCATTTCCCGCGCTGCTGGTGGCGATGCGAGGCAAGCGCTTCTGCGATTGGAGTCGGTCGTTTTGGCATCTGTAGCTTCGGGGAAAAAGAGGGTAACACTGGAAGATGTTGTTCAATTGGCGCCAAAGTCCTTGCAAATATATGACAAGTCTTCGGACAAGCATTATGATATCATTTCAGCCTTTATAAAAAGCATGAGAGGTTCCGACCCCGATGCAGCTGTTTACTGGCTTGCCAGGATGGTGGCCGGAGGAGAGGATATCAGATTTATAGCCAGGAGGATGCTTATATTTGCTGCCGAGGATGTTGGGTTGGCAAACCCATTTGCATTGGTGTTGGCAGAAGCTGCGGCAAGCGCGGTGGACCATGTCGGACTGCCCGAGGCGAGGATTATATTGTCTGAATGTGCAATCTATCTCGCCTGCGCCGAGAAGAGCAACAGTTCTTACAAGGCCATCGATTCTGCTTTAAACGCTATAGAAAAGGGCGAAATCCAAGAAGTTCCACTCCATCTTAAATCCCATGGCGAAGGATATGTGTATCCCCACGACGACCCGAGACATTGGGTCCCCCAAAAGTACATGACTGTTCTAAAGCGTTTTTATTTTCCGGGCAATGTAGGTCACGAATGGAGCATTTCCAAGAGATTGCAGAAATTATGGAAGAGATATTCCAATAAAAACGATGACGATCGAAATTAGACCGATTTTCCTTTAATCATCGTTCAATAAATAGCTTAATTCGATAAGCTATTATTCCAACATGCTCTTTTAAGGCCAAGCTATTGGTATGCAAGCTCGAAGCGCCGGGCAAGAAGTCTATAAGCGACAATGGAGCGTTATCTGCCATTTTGCCCACGGGAAAGGGGTGCCAGTTAATTTCGGGAGCCAACCCCTTGGCGATTAAATGTGCCCGAGGCATATGATATCCATGCGTGACTAGGACCGCATGTTTAAGTTCCAAAGACCTCAAAATGGACGAGGCATTTTTAATATTTTCCCAAGTCGTTCTTGATTGCGACTCTTCGTAGATCAGTAAATCCGGGAAAAGCTCCTTAACCTTTTTTGCCATCGTCATTGCCTCAGGCACTTCCTGCGAATATGATCCGCCACACAGTAAAATTGGCCAATTGAACTTCACGGCCAACTCTATGCCCCCGAACAGGCGCATTAATGTATGTGGCGATACTTCCGCTTTATCGGGGTCCGAGGTCCTGCGCTGCCCTCCACCAAGCACCACGATCGCAGCTTTATCTGCAGGCAGAGAAGGTGCAACCATATTCTCCAATCTGCCAAGTGCAATTCTGGAGGTGATAGGCGTGCTTAAAAGATAAAAACTAAGGGCAATCAAAAGCAAAAAGCATCCGAGAAAAACCTTTCTAGGCCTCTTAAAGGCTAATAAAGAGGCGATAAACAATAGCAAGACCAATATTCCTGGAGGTACGACGAAGGAACCTATAATTTTATAAAGTGTAAAAAGCATAGCATTTCCGCATTATTCTATGCTAATCCGATTCACCGGCAGGTAAGGCATCTTTTAGAAAGGCCAAGAGAGCATCCCGGGCACCTTCTAAATGATTTTGCAACAACCTAATGGCCCTTTCTTCGTCTTTTTCCAATATGGCATCTATTAACCTGACATGTTCCATTGACGATTCCTTAAGGTCTACACCCTTTATAGAATAGTGTCTATAAAGCTGAATTAGATCATATGTCTCCATTAAAAATTGGTTTAGAAATCTATTATCGCATGAGTTGCGCAGGAAAGAATGAAAGGCTGTGTCTTGTAACAAAAAAGCGTTGGGGTCGGTGCTATGATCAACAGAGGCGAAGTATTCTCTAAAGCGGAGTAGTTCCTCCTTCGGTCCCTTCTTACAAATCCTTTTTACAGCTATTGTTTCCAGAGCGATCCTTACTTCGTAAAGGTCGTTTACGTCTTTTTCCGTGGGAAGGGTAACAAAAGCTCCCTTTCTCGGGACGAGCTTAACAATTCCGGTTTGCGCCAGCTGTCTTATGGCCTCTCGTATTGGGGTTCTGGATACCGCTAAAGTTTGTGCCAATTCGGTCTCGGAGAGTTTTTCTCCCGGTTTGATGATTCCCATTATTATTGCGTCCCGTATCTTGTTATAAACTATTTGTCTTAAATCGGTACTTTCGGCGGGAGTGAGCGGATTACTTGTCATATAGCTTTTCCTCCTTAAAGGTTGTATTTATTTTTTACAAAGTATACTTAATTCTCCCTATTTTGTAAATCGTTGTTCGTCCACAATGCTAAGGCATATAACGCATCAGATAGCCTATTGATAAAAACATAGGCGTTTTCCTCTATTTCTTTGTTTCTCAATAACTTTACGGCTATCCTCTCTGCTCTTCTGGCCACTGTGCGTGCTATATGAAGAGCTGCTTCCGATATGGATTCGCCGGGTAATACAAAGCTCGGTTTGTCCTTCGAAATAGAACGTAATACCTTTGAAATAATTTCTTCCAGCCAAATGGCATCGGGAGCGCTTAAGTCTGGAAATAAAGCCAAGTAACCCATAAAGCGGCTTAAATCCCTTTCCAATCGCAAGAGCGTATCCTTTATTTCTTCGTTTTTGCAGGTAGCACGCGCCATTCCGATGTGTGCCTGACATTCATCTAAGGTTCCGTATAACTCGACCCTTGGATGATCCTTGGGAACTCTTTCCCCATTGCCAAGGCTGGTCATGCCTTGGTCTCCTGTCTTGGTCGTTATTTTAATCTCCAACGCAGGCCCCCCTTTAACCTTTAAAATGAAAATTTTATTCCCTTTTTCATTTTGCACGTATGAAAATTGCCTCGCCTTCAACGCAAGTGTTTCCTTCTTCATCCTTGATAAGGGCAGAAGTATAAGCTCTTCTGCCCTCCTTTCTTTCAAGAAAACCTTGGGCAACGTATTTTTTCCCGGAGCGCACCGCCCTTCTAAAGGATATGGTTAGTTTTCCAGTAAGATAAATATCATCGTCCGACGCTTTTATTGACCATGCCATGGCATCGTCTATAATAGCTGCAAGCAGTCCGCCGTGAACCATTCCTTCGTAGCCACACCAGCTCTCGTCGGGAATGAAACTGATAGATGTGTACCTTGATTCATTGTCCCAGAGGATGTTCAGTCCGAGACTTCGAGGATTATCATTTTCGTTTCCACATACAAAACATGATGGCGTTCCCTGAAGTTTTACAAGGCTCATTTTCAATCCCCCTTTGTGATAACATCGATTACAGGTAAATAATACTCTTTATTTTAGGGGGTTTTAAACTTACATGAAAGTTAGAATAAGCGCATCATTACTCGCACAATACGTATATTGCCCCCGTGCGGCATGGTATAGGGCCCATGGTTTTACCCCCCAGGGCAACGGTGGCGGAAAAGCCCTTCAAAAGGGAAAAAGGGCCCATAGATGGTTTGGCTTCCTGGAAAAGCTTAAAGGTTTTTGGAGCAGCGTCTGGAGGACTGCCTTTTTTCTCATCGCTGTTGGAGGGGCCTTGCTTTGTTTGTATCTGATGTTGAAATAGCTGGCATTGCAATCGCTGCAGTCTGCATATTGGGAATTTACGTTTGGTGGATGAGGGAAATTCCCGTAAGCATCGATTCGAAATTGTGGAAGGGGCAAATTTTTACGGGCAGGCCCGATGCGGTAATAAAAAAAGGCCCCTGGCACATACCGATAGAGTATAAAAGCTCAAATTACGATGAACCAACGGAAAGCCACAGATTACAACTTTTGTGTTATTGCTTCCTGCTGGAAGAAGCAGGTTTCAAAGTACCCTACGGGCTATTGCAATATCGAGGGAAAAAGTTCAAAATACGCTGGAATAAGAGGACGAAAGGCTATTTGATGCAAATTGCAGATGAAGCTTTAGATGTGCTCTCTAAAGATTTTCCTCCTCCCCCGCTGGAAGAAGGGGACGGAAGGTGTTATAAATGTGCTTATCGTTTTATCTGTAAACAACAGGACTAAAGAAAGGGATGATCGAGTTGCATATTGAACCCTTCGGTGTTGAAGAGTGGATGAACCGGTACGAGACTAAAGCCAAGTACAATATTGCCGAAACTTGTGTGGAATCGCTCACAGTGGAAGAGCTTCTGAATTTATCGCAAGATCCTTCCGGAGCAATGAGGAATATTGCGGGAATTAAACTTACTTATGGGGAAATACCCGGCTCGGGCGAATTACGAAGGGCCATTGCTTCGCTATATAAAAGTATGGATGAAGACAATGTCTTGATCACACAGGGCGGAATAGGAGCGAATTTTTTGACGCAGTTTTCACTCGTAAATCCCGGCGATGGTGTCATATCTGTCTATCCCACATACCAACAGTTATATAGCGTTCCAAAGTCATTTGGGGCATCCGTTCATCTTTTGCCTCTACGTCCGGAAAACAATTTCTTGCCCGATCTAAATGAGCTTGAGGGAGTTGCTAAAACCGCCAAAAATCTTAAGATGATCTGCCTAAATAATCCGAATAACCCCACTGGCGCCTTAATGGACGGTGATTTTTTAAAGCGCATAGTGGATATAGCGAAAAGATACGATGCTTATATTTTGTGCGACGAAGTCTATAGGGGTTTGGAGCACGAAGCAAGTTTTAAGACCCCTTCAATAGTCGATTTATACGAAAAGGGGATTAGTACCGGAAGCATGTCTAAGGTGTTTTCTCTTGCCGGATTGAGGTTGGGCTGGATAGTTGGGTCTCCAGAGGTTATAAAACAATGTTTTTCCCATCGTGATTACATGACCATAAGCTGTGGACTCGTTGATGAATACCTTGCGCTTATAGCTTTGAAGAATAGGGATCGACTCTTGGAGAGGAATTTGGGGATCGTGCGGAAAAATTTTAAGATCTTGTCTTCGTGGGTTGCCGATGAAAAAAAGGTTGGTTGGATCACGCCGAAGGCGGGAACGACAGCTTTTTTGAATTTTAGCGACTACGGCATTTCATCAAGTGATTTTTGCGAAGGATTGTTGGCTGAGACGGGTGCCTTTTTGGTGCCGGGGAGTGCCTTTGGCCCGGAATTTAACGGTTGGGCAAGGATAGGTTATGCTTGCTCCAGCGAAGTATTGCAAAAAGGATTGGAGTGTTTGTCTATTTTTTTGAGAAAAGTGGAAGGAGAAATGAATAATGCGAAGTGATACGGTAAAAAAGGGAGTTTCCAGAGCGCCTCATAGGTCGCTTTTAATGGCAGCAGGATATGAAAAATGGGAGATCGAAAGACCATGGGTAGGAGTTGTCAATGCCTATAATGCAATAATCCCCGGCCATGTTCATTTGAGGACGCTAGTCGAAGCCGTTAAGGCTGGAGTGTATGCTGCTGGTGGTTTACCTCTCGAGTTTCCCACTATAGGGGTTTGCGACGGGCTGGCGATGAATCACGAAGGCATGAAATACTCTTTGACGAGCAGGGAGCATATAATGGATTCCGTCGAGATAATGGCAAGAGCTCATGGGATCGATGCCCTTGTGTTGGTGACGAATTGCGACAAGATAGTGCCCGGTATGGCTATGGCCGCTGCTCGTTTGGATATTCCGTCCGTTGTTTTGAGCGGTGGCCCGATGCTCACCGGAAAGATCGACGGAGGAAAAACCGTAGATCTTTCTTCTATGTTTGAAGCAGTAGGAAAACATGCAGCAGGAGCGTTGACGGATGCCGAGTTGATTAAACTTGAAAAATCTGCTTGTCCTACCTGTGGGTCCTGTGCCGGAATGTTTACGGCTAATACGATGAATTGTATGATGGAGGCTTTAGGACTTGCCTTGCCCGGCAACGGGACTATACCGGCGGTGTTTTCCGAGAGAATTAGATTGGCAAAGGAGACGGGAAGGGCGGTTATGAAGTTAATCGAGAAGAAAATTACGCCTCGACAAATTCTGACAAAGGCCTCCTTCTTAAACGCAATTGCTGTCGATATGGCGTTGGGGGGTTCTACCAATACCACTTTGCATCTACCCGCCATTGCCTGGGCGGCAGGCCTGAATCTCCCCCTTTCCATCTTTGATGATATGAGCAAAAAGTGTCCTCATTTGTGCAACATGAGCCCCGGGGGCAGCGATCACGTTGAAGATCTGTATTTTGCGGGAGGAGTTCCGGCAGTCATGAAAAGGTTGTCCGATGCAGGTCTTATCGACGGCAGCGCTATGACCGTAACGACAAATACAGTTGCTGACAATCTCAAGGATGCTCATGTTCTTGATGACGAGGTTATTCGACCTGTAGAAAGACCTTATCATCGGGAAGGCGGCATTGCCGTCCTTCGCGGAAACCTGGCACCCGACGGAGCGGTCGTAAAACAATCCGCCGTCTCTCCTGGAATGATGAAGCATAATGGCCCTGCTAGGATTTTCGACTCGGAAGAAGCGGCCACAAAGGCTATCTTTTCCGGCCAAATAAAAAAAGGTGACGTAGTGGTCATAAGGTATGAGGGTCCCAAAGGAGGACCGGGAATGAGAGAGATGTTAGGTCCAACCTCCGCATTGGCAGGGATGGGATTGGATAGGCATGTTGCCCTCATTACTGACGGCCGTTTCAGCGGGGCCACTAGGGGAGCTTCCATTGGACATGTGTCTCCTGAGGCAGCTGACGGGGGGCCAATAGGACTTCTCAGAGAGGGGGACGAGGTCATAATAGACATTCCCACTCGTAAACTAGATGTGAATATTAGCGAAGAAGAGTTAAACTCGAGAAAAGAAGGATGGAAACCTTTTCTTCGAAAGCTTGATAGCCCTTTTTTGGAGCGGTACCGCGCATTTGTCACTTCGGGAGCTAAAGGAGCAGTTTTGGAGGTGAATGGCGGTGGTTGTGAAGACTGTTAATTTGGAGGATATCGGAGAAGACAAGCGTTATAAGTCAGCCAAGAGGGAGGCTCTATATTCGATAATATTGACTGTACTTTACTTTGTTTGGTGGTATGGGTTCGCCTACGGCATGGGGTCAAAACCTCTATCTGGCTATAAATTCGTTATGGGTTTGCCAAGCTGGTTTTTTTGGAGTTGTGTCGTAGGGTTTATTGTCTTTTCTTTCGCCTCCTGGTTTTTGGTTAAATTTTTCTTTCAAGACATGTCTCTCGAGACGGACGGGAGAGATGACCTTAAGGTAAGGTGAGGAATCATGAATATCGATATTGCAATTACATTAGCGCTTTATCTTATTATAATATGCGGGATTGGTTATATTGCAAACAGGAAAATGTCGGAAACAAAGGGGTCCTTTCTTAGCGAATACTTTATAGGTAGTCGTTCAATGGGCGGTTTTGTACTTGCCATGACGTTGGTTGCTTCCTATGTTAGCGCAAGCAGCTTTGTGGGTGGCCCGGGGATGGCCTATAAGATGGGGCTGGGTTGGGTGTTGCTTGCGATGATTCAAGTTCCAACGGCATATCTTACTCTGGGCTTTTTGGGCAAGAAGTTTGCTATTGTTGCGCGTAAGATTAATGCTATAACAATTAACGATTTCCTGAGAGCCAGATATGAAAGCACACCAATAGTGATTATGGCATCAATCAGTTTGTTGTTATTTTTCACTGCAGCTATTGTCGCACAATTCATAGGAGGCGCCAGGTTGTTTGAGGCTATAGGCCTTCCTTACGAGGTAGGTCTCACTATATTTGCCATTACCGTAATATTTTATACGGTAATAGGAGGATTTAGGGCAGTGGTATTGACAGATGCCTTTCAGGGCATTGTCATGATGTTGGGGACTTTGGCGTTGGTGTTTGGAATTACAAAGGCAGCAGGCGGGATGGATGCCATAAGCGCCAAATTGATGGAGATAAACCCGGATTTATTGACACCTTTCGGGGTCGACGGATTTATCACAAAGCCCTTCATCTTATCTTTTTGGATATTGGTGTGCTTTGGAATAATTGGCTTACCTCACACCGCTGTCAGGTGTATCGGTTATAAAGATTCCAAATCCATGCATAGGGCAATAGTAATTGGCACATTCGTGACCGGTTTTCTCATGCTGGGCATGCATCTAGCTGGTGTCTTGGGGAGGGCCGTACTGCCAAACATAGAAGCGGTCGATTCCGTTATACCGACTTTAACGGTCGAAGTCCTTCCTCCGATTTTTGCCGGGATCTTTTTAGCGGGGCCCATGGCATCCATTATGTCCACGGTAGATTCTCAACTTATATTGGCCTCGGCAGCAATTATAAATGATCTATACGTTGGCTATATTAATCCTGGCGCTGCATATGACGACAAAAAGATCAGGCGCATCAGCCTTTTAGTTACGACCATCATAGGGGTCACGGTATTTCTCGTGGCCTTTAAGCCTCCAAGCCTGATAGTGTGGATTAATCTTTTTGCCTTTGGGGGGCTTGAGGCTGTATTTTTCTGGCCGATTGTGATGGGCCTTTATTGGAAACGCGCAACTGCTTCAGGAGCTCTGGCCTCCATGATAACCGGCGTAATCCTATTTATTGCATTGAGCAAATATGCCTTTTTGCTTCACGGATTGCATCCCATCGTGCCTACTTTTGTCGTAACTTTTGTCGTGTTTATAGTGGCCAGTTATCTCTCTAAACCATCGGTTAAAGCAGTAATGAGGGTATGGGAATGACCTTCATTGACATTTATTTTTATGTTTAGTATTATTGGTAATGTAAACATATCTTAATTTTAATAATATAACCTCCGAGTCAACGGTTCTAAGGATCTTTGCGGTCTATGAGCGTTGACCGATAGGGTCTTTTCGGAAACGAAAGGGCCTCC
Source organism: Acetomicrobium sp. UBA3949 (assembly GCA_002385485.1). GTDB lineage: Bacteria > Synergistota > Synergistia > Synergistales > Acetomicrobiaceae > Acetomicrobium. The sequence continues at coordinate 21,812 of DGDP01000046.1, forward strand.
CGCTCGGAAAGGAGGAGAAAGAACATTAGTCCTTTTCCCGGCGGGAAGGGGACTAATTTTTTGTGAAAAAATTAAGCAAGGAGGAATTGTCATGGACATGAAAAGGTTGACCTCGCGGTTGCTGATTGTTTTTTTAGCTATATTGGTGGTTTTTTCTCTTGGGCAAGGGTTCGCAGAAGCAGAAGACGTCCTTTTAATGGCAACTACAACAAGCACCGACGATACCGGTCTTCTCGATTATCTTGCGCCCATGTTCAAAGAAGATACGGGAATAACTCTTCAATGGACGGCTACGGGTACTGGGAAGGCTTTAAAATTGGGAGAAAATTGCGATGTAGATGTTCTGCTGGTTCACGATCCTGATTCTGAGGATAAATTTATAGAAGCCGGATATGGAGTTGATAGGACTCAAGTGATGTACAATGACTTTGTGATAATTGGCCCAGAGGATGATCCGGCTGGTATAAAGGGGTTGTCTTCTACTGAAGCATTAAAGAAGATTGCCGAAAAGAAGGCTATATTTGTCAGCAGAGCCGATGAATCGGGCACTCATGCCAAGGAGAAATTTATTTGGGTGCAGGCGGGTTTGGCTATTCCTGACAAAGAAGAATGGTATGTGCAGACAGGTCAAGGTATGTTAGTGACGATTAACGTAGCCGCCGAAAAGGGAGGCTATACGTTAACCGATAGAGGCACTTACATTAGATATGAAGCTAACTACGAAGGGAATCCTCCGCTCGTTATTCTATCCGAAGGGGATCCTTTCTTGATGAATCAATATAGCGTAATTGCGGTAAATCCTGAGAATTGCCCCAATGTCAAATACGATTTGGCAAAGAAGTTTATCGAATGGATTGTTACTCCAAAAGCCCAGCAAGCCATAGCCGATTTCAGGCTCATGGGCAAACAACTTTTCTTCCCGAACGCAAATATGGCTTCTGGGGCAAATTAATGACATCCTGCGCTCTTTAAGTTTTATATAGATGCTCCAATCCCCCATATAGGCCGCCGCATCCCCCTGTGGCGGCTTATTGTTTTTTATATTTGTGTATATAATCTTTTTGAGCATCGCAACTTTCGAGGGAGGTAACATCATGGAATATATCCTTTCTGGAATAGCGGAAGCCTTTGTGTTGCTTTTAAAAGGAGATGAGGAGGTATATTCGGCCGTCTCCGCTACATTGAGGGCTTCTACGGCTGCGATAATAATTTCTCTGGTTATAGGTCTTCCTTTGGGTTTTTTATTGGGTTACTTCGATTTTCCAGGCAGACGGTTTTTTAGATCCGTTTTCGATGCATTGCTTGCCCTTCCGACAGTATTGGTAGGACTCTGGGTGTATGCCTTTATCTCAAATCGCGGACCATTGGGCGGTATGAATCTGCTTTTTACTCTAAAAGGCGTTATAGTGGGCGAAGTAGTCCTGGCCCTGCCTATTGTGATTGCACTTTCGGCACAATCCATCGAAGAGCTGGATTTGTCGGTAAGGGACACCCTTTTAACACTAGGGTCCAGCGGAAAAAGGCTGTTATTTGACATCTTATGGGAGGCGAGATATGGGATGCTTATGGCAGCAATTACCGCATATGGACGGGTTATATCCGAGGTTGGTGCTGCCACAATGTTAGGCGGAAACATAAAATGGAGAACGAGAACAATTACCACGGCAATGGCATTTGAAACAAACAAGGGGCAATTTGCCATGGGGATAGCCTTGGGGATGATCTTGCTGTTGATAGCCTTTATAGTCAACAGCACACTATCATATGCTAAGCGAAGAAGGCAGACAAGGTGAACAGACATGCTTTATGAGTTAAGAGATATTAAACGTTTTTACAACGACAGATGTGCTCTATCTGTAGATCGTTTGGCTATAGAAGGGGGTAAGATTTACGGCTTGGTCGGCCCGAACGGGAGCGGTAAGACGACGTTGCTCAGAATTTTGGCATTCTTAGATGAGCCGAGCGAAGGCCAAATTATATATAAAGGCTCTTCCGTTACGTCGCAAAAGGCCTCACTTTTCCGCCAAGAAGTGACAATGCTTTTACAAAATGCACGTCTATTGACTCGAAAGGTAAAGGACAATGTGGCCTATGGCTTGAAATTACGCAGATACGATTCGAAGACCGTTAAGACCAGGGTTGTGGAAGCGCTTGAAATGGTTGGTTTGCAGCCAAGAGATTTTTTAAACAGAGCCTGGCATGAACTCTCGGGAGGCGAAGCTCAGCGCGTAGCCTTGGCAGCGCGTCTCGCTTTAAGGCCCAATGTTTTATTGCTCGATGAGCCGACGGCAAATGTCGACAAAGTATCGGAAGCCTTGATAAATCAGGCCGTGATCAAGGCAAAAAGGGAGTGGAAAACGACTATTATCATGGTAAGCCATGATCTGGGATGGCTTTACAGCACTGCCGATGAGATCCTTTCGCTTTGGGGCGGTCGCATTGTGCGTCAGGGGCCTGAGAACATAATCCCCGGCCCTTGGGAAAAGCTTGAAAACGGCTTGTACTGTAAAAGATTGAGGGATGGTCAAAAGATTTATCTTTCCGGAACCCCATCGCAATCGGGCGTTGTGTCGATTAGCCCATCGGAGATACTTTTGGCTGAATATCCTGAAAGGACCTCTGCTCGTAATTTGTTATATGGTTTTATTAGAGAGATGGCCTATTGCAATGGCAGTCAGATAAGGGTTACCCTATCTATAGGGGAGATAAACTTGGTTGCCTTAATTACCGATGAAGCTGCCAGGGAACTCAAATTAAGCCCCGGGATGAATATATATGTAGTGTTTAAGGCCACGGCTGCGAAATGGTTATGATAAGTTTTTGGGTTACAGTGTGCCAGTGCCTAAGCGATTTTGACGCTTTTATTGTATCTGATCTTGCTTGAAGGTTTGTGTACAGTATTTTTAAATTTTTTTCTTTGACGTTATTTCGTCCGTAATGTCTGATTTTGGCTAATATATCAAGGGGTTTATTGTTTTCTGGTATTCATATATTGACAATAAAGTGTATACAATTAACTTGACAAATATTAATATTATTGTATTTTAAAATATGTGATCGTAATCAAATCCACTTTCAATTGAGTCTGGCCAGATATAAAAACCGCATATATTACAGTGGACGAAACAAAAGTTCAAATATTCAGCAACCGATAATCCTTTATCCGTCGATTTAGAATCAATGGATGTGAGATTTTGCATGAATTAAAGGGGGGTATTTGCATGTTTAAAAGGGCAATTACTGTGCTGACAGTAGTAGTAGTAGTAGTATGTTTTACCTTTCTTCTCTCTTCACCTGCAATATCATTTGCCAAAGCGAAAAGCATCACCTTTGGGGATTTTAGTTGGGATAGTGTGCAAATACATAATCGTATTGCCGGTTATGTATTGGAAAAAGCTTATGGATATCGCGTTTCCTATAGCTTTGGAGAAAGTCTTCCCTTGTTATTGGGGATGGCGCGAGGCGATGTAGATGTATCCATGGAAATATGGTCGGACAATATTGAGGCATGGGGTAAATATGTGGAAAGCGGCGAATGTTTGGATTTAGGTCCGACCTATTCAGATGCCGGCCAGGGTTGGTATGTACCCACATATGTCATTAAGGGTGATCCCGAAAGAGGCATTAAGCCAATGGCGCCGGACCTCAAAAGTATTGAGGATCTTCCTAAATATTGGGAACTTTTTAAGGATCCGGAAAATCCGAATAAGGGTAGATTTTACAATGGCCCCACAGGTTGGGTGGTTAGCTCTATAAATATGGAAAAACTTAAATCATATGGATTGGATAAGTATTATCAATCTTTTGAGCCAGGCTCTGACGCAGCTTTATCCACTGCAATAGTAAGTGCCTATCGAAAAGGTGAGCCTATATTTTTCTACTATTGGGAGCCTACGCCGATTCTTGGCCTTTTTGACATGACTAAAATCGAGGAACCGCCATATGATATAAATTTATGGAACGAAGAAAACGGCTACAGATGTGATTTTCCTAAATCAAAAGTCCATGTAGGAGCGAGCGCAAAATTGCTACAGAAAGACCCCTTCGTCATATCGTTTTTAGCAAATTACGAAGCGACGATCGAACAGACAAACGAAGCACTTGCCTACATGTGGCAGAATGAGGTGCGACCTAAAGATGCTGCCATATGGTTTTTGAAAAAGTTTCCCGAGCAATGGGAGCAGTGGTTTCCCATTTCTGGTGATCCTCATATAGACAAGCTGAAAGAGGCATTGGATAAAGAGGTCGTTAAGGAATAGATCTTAAAATCTGTTGATCGAGTTAGATTTCGGTTAGAAACTTAAATTTCTGTTGAAAGAGGCGGATTTTCTAGCTCAATACAATATGTAAATTTTATAAAAGTACTTGGGTGGTTTGGGTGGGATAAAGTTTGATCGATTATTTTGGTCAAATTTTATCCCTATTTGTTTTTGAAAGTCCACGAAAATGGGAGGGATGTGGATGAGTGAGATTAAGTCTATAAATGCTATTTCTCCGGTTGTTGAAGTAAAAAACCTGTGGAAGGTGTTTCCTAAAAGGCAACGTTCAAAAGGGAAGAAAACATTAAATATCGACGTTCACGATGAAGTAACGATTTCGCAGATGGAAAAAGATGGCAAAGTTGTGGTGGCCGTGAGGGATGTTTCTTTCGAAATATATCCTGGAGAGATTTTTATCGTCATGGGGTTGTCCGGCAGCGGAAAGTCAACTCTTATACGCTGTCTCATGAGATTGATAGAAGTTACGGCAGGAACGATTAAAATCAATGATCTCGATATCACCTCTTTGAGCAAAAAGGAATTGGTCAAGCACAGAAGATATCAAGCCGCGATGGTTTTTCAGCACTATGGTTTGCTTCCCCACAAAACAGTTCTGGATAACGTTGCCTTCGGCTTAAAGCTTAGAGGCGAACCGAAAGAGGAGAGATATCGAAAAGCCAATGCTGCAATAGAAAGAGTGGGTTTGAAGGGATGGGAGAATTATTATCCTGCCGCATTGTCCGGCGGAATGCAGCAAAGGGTCGGAATAGCCCGTGCGCTGGTAATGGATGCCCCTGTTCTTCTGATGGACGAACCTTTTAGTGGTCTGGATCCTCTTATTAGCAGACAACTGCAGGACGAACTGTTGAGACTGCAGGAAGAAATGAAAAAAAGCATAATGTTTGTTACTCATGATTTATCGGAAGCTTTGCGGTTAGGCGACAGAATGGCCATCATGAGAAGGGGAAGTATAGTTCAAATCGGGACACCGGATGAGATCGTTTCGAATCCGGCAGATGACTACGTAGCTGCTTTCGTTGCCGACGAAAGGCGGACGCTGGAAAAGACGAAACTGAGTTTGGGCAACAAGCTGGCAAGTACGCCTGCAAGCTCGTAACGAGGAGGTGAAGAGAATATGTTTCCAGAGCATTTCACTTTTCATGTAGCGGAACAAGTCAATAATTTCGTAGATTGGTTGCTAAATTCATATGCACCTGTATTTGACGCTATTTCTACCGGTATCCTTACTATGTTGCTAAGGATAAATGAAATACTGCTAATGGTCCCCTGGTGGTTGTATATGATAATTGTTTTTGTGGTGCTCTTTACAACCACGAAAAAGCTCATTGCTTCTTTGACCTTGGCTATCTTGCCATTGTTGATCGGTGCCTTCGAATTATGGGCATTGGCGATGGAATCGCTGGCCGTCGTGCTGACGGCGGTTATAATTTCACTGTTAATAGGTATTCCCATGGGGATACTGATGGCGGAGATCAACTCCTTTGCGGTGGTCATAAGGCCAATTTTGGATGGGATGCAGACTATGCCGAGCTTCGTGTATTTAATACCGGCCATGATGCTCTTTGGCCTTGGCAAGGTGCCTGCGGTTTTGGCCACCTTGATATATTCGTTACCACCTGTAATAAGGCTGACGAATATGGGTTTAAGGCATGTGCCTAAAAACATAGAAGAGGCCGCCTTGGCTTATGGCGCAACGAAGTGGCAACTGCTCAAGGAAGTAAGGATTCCGCTGGCAATGCCTTCCATTCTTACCGGTGTCAATCAAACTACAATGATGGCTTTAGCTATGGTTGTCGTTGCCTCGATGATCGGGGCCAGGGGGCTTGGTCAGGAGGTGTTGCTTTCTATAAATAGAATAGATATAGGCAGAGGATTTGAAGCGGGGTTGTCAGTTGTTGTGATGGCTATAGTTATCGATAGAGTGACTCAGTCCATAGCGAAGAAATGGGAGCCCCCCCAGGTAAGGATAATCGGAAAACTATTATTTAAAAGCTTCTTCCTTTGAAAATTATCCCATGCTAAAATATAAAACTAGCGGGATTTTCGTATGATATAGACGATTGCGCAATAAAGACGTAGTGGAGGTAAAAACATAGCATGAGCTTTGTCGTCGAGGTAGAGAGGGGAAATAGGCTGGTTTTTGAGCGACCTGTAAAAGGGCAGGACGTGCTTGTTGCCTGTGGCAAGGGGCACGAGTCCAATATAGTGGCTTGGAGAGTAAATCGCTACTTGCGCCCTTTGGATTGGGTCGTGGATGACGATAGTTGCATAGAGTTTGTGGACACCTCAAGCTTTGAGGGGATGGAAGTATACAGAAGAAGCCTCAGTTTTTTGCTGGTTCTTGCCTGTATGAACGCTTTGTCGGAAGACGTATTCATCAGGCACTCGATTAGCGACGGCTATTACTGTGAGCTTGAATCCGGTCCAGTCACGGAGAAAAAGTTAGATGCCGTAAAATGCGAATTGGATAGACTGGTTAAAGCCGATATTCCCATAAAACGAGAGGTAATATCGGGCGACAAAGCCAAGAGAATATTTACCCGTCAAGGAAATATGGATAAGGCCAACTTGTTGAGGTGGGCAGCTGTCGATCCTATAGAGGTTTATAGAAGCGATAATACCTACGGTTATTTTTACGCGCCCCTTGCGCCGTCTACGGGTTATATGAAAACCTATGACCTCATACCATACGACCATGGCATGGTATTGAGGTTTCCGACAGTTGCCTACCCTCAGGGGCTTCCGCCCTTTATGCCCTCTAAGCGTTTGGCAGAAGTTTTTACGGTATATGCAAGATGGCTTGATATCTTAGGAATAAATACCATGGAAAACCTTCACGCCTTGGTTTCAAGGGGTGAATCCAATGATGTAATACAAATATCGGAAGCGTTGCATTCTCAGTGGTTGTCGCAATTGGCTAAAAATATTGCGGAAAATAACAATATAAGGTTGATCTGTATCGCCGGACCTTCGGCTTCAGGCAAGACCACATCCGCTCATCGGTTGCGTATTCAACTTCAAGTGTTTGGCAAGCGGGTGTTTATAATTTCCCTGGACGATTATTTTGTTGAGAGAGAAAAAACACCTAAGGATGAAAAGGGCAATTATGATTTCGAAGCTATCGAAGCCCTTGACTTGGATTTGATAAACGAAAGTTTAGTTAATCTCTTCGATGGCGAAGAAGTCGAAGTCCCTAAATTTAACTTTTTCACGGGCAAAAGAGAAAAAGGAAGACGAATGCGTATTAAAGATGGTGACATCATAGTTATTGAGGGGATTCATGGCTTGAATGAAATGGTCACCGAAAGCATCCCCGAGTCCAATAAGTGGAGGATATACGTTTCCCCCTTAACGGGGATTAATCTTGATCGCCACAATAGGACAAGTACGACAGATAACAGACTTATAAGGCGATTGGTCAGGGATTATCGGACAAGGGGCAAGAGTCCCGAAGCGACCTTAATCCAATGGCCATCGGTGACAAGGGGAGCACAAAAACATATATTTCCCTATCAAGAGAGAGCTCATGTTATGTTCAATTCCGCTACCGTATATGAACTTGCCGTATTGAAAGGTTATGCCGAACCTTTGCTTAGAAATATCCATGAGGATTCGCCCATGTTCGGAGAAGCGCAAAGATTGTTGACCTTTTTGCATTATGTACCTTTCATGCCTGCCGATGGCGTTCCTAATAATTCGATAATACGGGAGTTCATCGGAGGAAGCTGTTTTGAAACGATTTAATAAAAATCCAAATATGTTAATAAAATACATAATAATGCAGTATAAAAAAATAAAAATAACTTATTGTTTGTTTTTAAAATCTTTAATAATATGTTTATTTTTGTATATGTTTACGTTATGTAATGTGTCCAATGCGGAGGCCACATATAGGCTTGCCGAAAATGATTTAATCCAAATGGCAGTAAATTATTTTTCTTTAGTGCAAGGCACTTCTGTCGTCGAATTTTCGGAAGTTATGCTGTCGCTAAATGCTCCTCCCAGTGATTTAGCTAAAATAACATGGGTTTGTTCTAAGAAAGAACATGTTTTACTGGCTCTCTCTGAAACAGATAAAGTGATATACGGCGGATGGATGGTGGCAACGGGAAGAAATCCTGGGCAAAAAATTAAAGTAGGGGATATGCGTACTCCTGAAGGTGTTTTTTACGTAAAATCTATCGAGGATTCCAGCTTTTGGGATAGCTACTTCGATAAAGCCACAAAAGAGCGAATAGGGTATGGGCCCTATTTTATTCGCCTTGAAGCGGGGTGGAAAGGGATAGGAATTCATGGAACCGACGATGAACATCTGCATGAAATAGGAACGGACGCAAGCCACGGATGTATAAGGATGGCGAACGACGATCTGTTGGAAGTCGTGAGCATGAGCATGAAAGGCCAAAAGGTAGTTATTCTGGAGTCACTAAATTAAATCCCACTCAAAACTACTTTAATTAATTTTAAATTTAGATTGGTTTCTTAATGAACTTATGCTATTGCTAGTCAAATTATCATTGAGGACTAGCAATAGTTTGGCTATTGTTTATTATTATAACAGTAATGGTATGTATTATATCATGACTGTTTGATAATAATCAGTTTTTAGAATATATAGTTAAGTGTTAAATATATATAGAAACCAATCAAAATTTTATATATAACTCAGATAGCGTAAAATATTTGTAGGAGATTTTCAGAGGTAAAAAATAATGGGACCGCTCCTTTTGGTAGAATCTTTGTGTGACCAAAAACTCATAAAGGAGGGTCCCAACTTGAACAAGGTTATTTTACTACAAATTGTCTCAAACTTCATCTCCGAGATATTGAAGTTTTTTTGCAGTTCCAATGTCAGGACGCTGGCTGAAATAGAAGATGAGCTTTTTCGCATGACGAAGGCCTTCATCCGGGAGATCGTAAAGGCTTACCTTGAGCTTGTAGACGAAGCCATATTAAAGGACAAAACGTCTCGAAAGCAAAGAGGATTGGTCGTAGAAAGGCGTGAGGACAGAAGGAACTTATATACCATCTTTGGTGATATATCTTTCAAGAGGACCTACTACTTCGACAAAAGTCATAAAAAATATGTATACCCCCTGGACGAAGCATTAAGGTTGGATAAACGTCAAAGGTTGAGCAAAACAGTAACGGTAAAGCTGGTAGAAACGGCAGGCCAGGTATCTTACGCCAAAAGTTCGATGAACGTAACTGAGGGTGAGCTATCCAGACAGACCGTCAAAAACAAGATACACAGCCTAAACCTGGAGGCCTTAAAGGTAGAGGTCCCTAAAAAAAGAGGCGTAGAGGTATTACATATAGATGCAGATGAAGACCACGCATCTCTGCAAAACGGCAGAAGCACGAATCTTCCTTTAGTCTGCATATACGAGGGCACCTTTAAAGAGGGGTCCAAAAACAGATGTATAAACCCTATATACATGAGCGGTTACGGAAAAGACACAGATGAGTTTTGGCTTGAGGTAGCAGATAGGATATACGAGCTTTACGACCCGGAGGACATAAAGGGCATATACATCCATGGAGATGGTGCAAATTGGATAAAGGAAGGTATAAGCTGGCTGCCCGAGTCAAAGCTGGTGCTGGATAAATTTCACCTAAATAAAGCGATCCTTGAATCCACGGCAAGGCAGCCTGAAAAAAGACGTGATATATACAGGGCCATAAATACAAATGACTCGAACTTTTTTAAGAAAATAACCTCCGAGATGTTTAAATGCGCTTCAAGCGAGAGGGAAAGAAAGATGATCGCAGATTTCAGGAGGTATATAACCAACAACTGGCAGTCTATAACGATTCGAAACGAAGAGGATTGCGGCAGCTCGAGCCCCGAGGGTCACATTAGTCACGTGCTTTCTTCTAGGTTAAGTTCCAGGCCTATGGCCTGGAGCAAGAAGGGTTTAAAGAATGTGTCTGCTTTGAGGGCTTACATCTGTAGCGGTGGGAAAGTGAAAGCGGAACACGTAAGGGGAAATGACCAAAAGGGCGACAAGACAGACAAAAGACACAACTTCACATTAAACCTAGAAGATATCTTTAGTTCGACTGTAAGCGAGATAGGCTCCATAACGGTACTTAACATGGGGAAGGTAACGCCCCTATACACGACCTTAAAGGGTATATGCCATAGCGGGTTTGATTTTAGCTGAACTAAAAGACGTTGCCCTTTAAGATACATGAGGAGTGGTTCCTAAAAATCCTACAAAAACTTGACGCGGTCTATAACTCAAAAAGTCTTGAAATATCGAATAAATATATGTATTATAAAATAGTAAATAATAATGCTATTGCTTAATATGTCTTTTGATTTTAACTAAATTAAAGTAATTTAAAATTTCTGTTTAGAAAGTTTTATAAACAAAAATTTATTGCATTTGAGAAAGGAGATGGTATTCTTGGAGGGTAGAAAACCATATATTCCTCCCAGTACATCCCTGGTTGAGTATTCGTTTAAAGCGATTGTATTGGGCGTTCTTTTGTCGGTGGTCGTGGGTGCGGCGAATGCCTATTTAGGCATGTATGCAGGAATGACAGTAAGCGCTAGTATTCCTGCAGCGGTAGTTTCGATGGCTGTATTGAGGCTATTTAAGGATAAAAATATTCTGGAAAACAATATGGTACAAACTGCCGCTTCATCGGGGGAGTCTCTTGCGGCAGGTGTCATTTTTACGGTTCCGGCTCTAATCGTTCTTGGGGCATATGAACTATTACCCTATTGGCTTGTTACAGTAATGGCTGCTCTCGGTGGAGCTCTTGGAGCTTTGTTGACGGTAGTTCTCAGAAGAGCTTTCATAGTGGAGGAAAAATTGCCCTACCCGGAAGGCAAGGCCTGTGCCGAAGTTTTAATCGCCGGGGATAAAGGAGGGTCTCATGCTCTTCCTATATTTCAAGGCGGCATAATTGGCGCAGTATATAAATTCCTGGGAAGCATTGGCCTTTGGGGCGGTTCTATTGAAACTGCCGGCACGATAGGATCCAGCTTAGCATATTTTGGAATGGACCTCTCTACAGCCCTTCTTGCAGTAGGCTATATTGTTGGTTTTAATATCGCTTTTCTGATCTTTATCGGCGGTGCAATTGGCTGGTTTATTGGGATTCCCGTTTTAACGTCCGGAATGGCGTCGGATTCAATGACAATGGGTGAAATTATAAGCGCTACAGGCACTGTTTGGTCTTCGCAAATACGTTATATGGGAGTAGGTGCCATGGTGGTGGGTGGTTTATGGAGCTTGATAAAGCTAAGAAAACCCATCACAAGGGGTATGAGTACAGGGATGAGCATGGTACGCAAAAAACAGGGAGGAGCACTCCTCCCAAGAACCGAAGAGGATTTGCCTCTCAATATTGTATTGACTTTGATAGTTGCTTTTGTAGTTCCGCTTTTCCTGTTATATTACAATATCATCGGAATACTGGGCACAGCTGTAGTAGCAGCCATAGTGATGTTGATATTGAGCTTCTTTGGCAGTTCGATTGCAGGGTATCTTGCGGGTATAGTCGGATCATCGAACAATCCCGTATCGGGAATCACAATAATGAGCTTGCTCTTTACTGCCTTGATGTTGAAAGCTCTCGGACTCTCTGGCAGCCTGGGAATGACATCTACTATTCTCGTTGCCGGAGTTATATGTATGGCAGCTGCTATAGCTGGAGATACCATGCAGGACTTGGCTACCGGTTATGTGGTAGGTGCGACGCCCAAAAGGCAAGAAATATTTGAAATCATGGGAACGGTTTCCGCAGCTCTTGTTATGGCTCCTATCTTAAACCTGTTAATCAGGGCTTACGGAATTGCAGGAACTGCAAGTGCAACTGAAAATGCCTTGCCGGCACCTCAAGCCTTTTTAATGGCATCTGTTACCAGGGGTGTTTTTGAGGGAACACTTAATTGGACCATGGTATACGTCGGTGCAGGGTTGGCTGTCTTGCTGATCATAATTGATGAAATCCTTGCTGCTAAAGGTTCTAACTTCCGCACTCCCGTCATGCCCGTTGCTGTCGGTCTCTATCTTCCCTTTAGTTTGGGAGTGGCCATATTTTTCGGAGGCATACTGAATTCAGTAAGCAGAAAGCTGAGAAGGGGTAAAAACGAGTCGACTAATGATATCGGTGTTCTTGGAGTTGCTGGATTAATAACCGGAGAGGCATTAATGGGTATCGGGTTTGCCATCATGATCGTAACGGGAGTCAGCCTCAAGGTTGGTCTAACCAGCAGCGGCTTGGGTCTGATTCTTTTGCTTGCCATTGCTTATTGGCTTGTGAGGCTTGGGAAAAAGTAATGCAATTTGATCGTATAAGGCACTGAAAATTATATAGCGTCTCTTTCTCCTCAATAGGGAGAAAGAGACGCTATATTTTACATATTGCGCTATCGCTAGTTTATACCTTTACACCTGCGTTAAAACCAAATAACGTTGCATCGACTATCTTGCCTACGGATCGAGCGTCGCCCACGGTGATCACTGGGATGCCCATATCGCACAGGGCTTTTGCCAGATCGCAGCCTGCAGGCTTTTGTCCGACGGCTAAGACGACATGCTTTGCAGGAACCTCACGAACCCTCTTATAGGCATCCACGATTTGGATGGCTTCAGGCGTTATGGCCGTAACCAGGCTTTTCGTCAGCATCTTGACTCCTTTAGAAACGAATGTATTAAGAAGATCGAATCGCCCGATAGGCTCCATATCCAATGCTATGTCGTCCAACATCTCAACGATTGTGACCTTGCATCCCTTATCCAGGAGGTAATGAGCCGTTTCGCAGCCTACCAATCCGCCTCCAATCACTACCACTTCCTCTCCGGAAGGTACGTTAACCTTGCCCTTTAGCACATCCCAGGACAGATATGCCCTCTCGATGCCGGGGATATTGGGCACTATGGGTTCAGCACCTGTTGCCAGGATAACTATATCCGGCTTGAGGGCAGATATCTTTTCGGGGGTTGCGCATTCTCCAAGGCGTAGTGTAACATTCTGACGTTGCAGCTCTCCTTCAAGCCATTCGGTAAACCAGTTAATTTTATCCTTTCCAGGCGGCAGGCATGAAATGTTCAGTTGTCCCCCTATTTTATTTTCCTTTTCGAAGAGAACGACCTCGTGACCCCTACTAGCTGCAGTGATGGCTGCATAGGCTCCCGCTGGTCCACCACCGATTACCACGACCTTTTTCTTCTCGCAGGCACATGGCAAATAGGGATATTTCCATTCATACCCCACCTTGGGATTGACGGAACATCTCATCTTTTGCCCCGAGAAGACCTTTAAGCCGATGCAGGTGTTGCACGAAATGCATTTGCGGATCTCCTCGTCGCGACCTTCGTATGCCTTCTTTGGCCACTCCGGATCTGCTATCACTCCCCGTCCAATGGCTACGAAGTCGGCTTTGCCTTCCGCTATAATGGAGTCGGCAAGGACAGGGTCACGTATGACTCCAACCGTGATGACGGGGATATTTACCACCTTTTTAATGGCTTCCGCAGTGTAAACCCGCCAACCTTCCTCGAAATGGAAGGGCTCCAAGAGCGTTGGCATCGCTTCATATATGCCGACGCTGACGTTTAATACATCCACCCCAGCATCCTCGAGGATTCGGGCTATCCTCTTGGCCTCCTCAATGTCGATGCCGTCTTCTACGAAATCATCCGCATTAAAACGGAAACATATCGGGAAATTGGGGCCAAGTTTTTCGCGTATGCCCCTTATGATCTCAAGGGGAAAGCGCATGCGCCTTTCAGTGCTTCCTCCCCACTTGTCGGTGCGTTTGTTTATATGAGGTGACATGAACTGGCCGATGAGGTAACCATGAGCTCCATGGAGCTCTACGCCATCAATTCCGGCCATCTTGGCCCGAACGGCAGCGCTTACGAATTTATGTACCAGATCTTCTATCTCCTCGTTTGACAGTTCTCTGGGTGTGACGTTCAAAAATCCTTCATGGGTTGCAGAGGGACACACCGGCTGAATTCCTCCGGTAATGTCCGGAGTAGTTTGTCTTCCTGCATGATGAAGTTGAAGGAATATCTTGGCTCCTTCCAGGTGGACGGCTTCGGCTAAATCGGAAAAACCGCCTATGTATTTATCGTCGTCGAGGCAGAGCTGATTGGTTATGGCCTTGCCTACCGGACTATCGACACATACTATCTCTACGATGATGAGACCGACTCCGCCGCGGGCCCTCTCGGTGTAATAATCGATAAGAGTCTGACTTACGGAGCCGTCGGCATTTGCAAAGTTTGTGCCCATGGGAGGCATGACAATGCGGTTTCTAACATTTAAATTGCCTATCTTCCCTTCGGAAAACAAGTTTTTGTATTTGATTTCCATTATTTCGCACCCCCTCAAATTATGTTAATACAAAATTATTATAGCACGGCCATGAATCCTGGAGATAATATATCATATTGTTATATGGCATATGACGATGAAATACAGCAAGGACTATAGGTTGTGTGCGGGTATTTTGAAAATAGTCTATAATTTATTAGGGCCGTAAGGGGAGGTGATGCCCATGGAGGTAGGACAAACAAGCAATATCTCTAGTGAGGCAGTAAAAGACGTGCAGGGTGTTGTTGCTGCGGCTATGTTGAAAAGGACCTTAAATTTGCAGCAGGCAATGTTGCAGGAGCTCTTTCAAAGTCTGGGCATTGGATCAAATTTGGACATACAAGCCTGAAGCCCCCTCCGGGGCAGGAGCGGAACCTCCTGCCCCGGATATTATGTGGTGTAAAATGACTATTACAATATGCTTATGATATAAAGGCAAGTTAACTGGGAGTGAAGCTAATGTCTGTAACAATGGCTGATGTAGCGAAAGAGGCAGGTGTTGACAAGGCAACTGTCAGCCGCGTGTTGCGAGGAGACCCCCGAATATCGTCAAAAACGAGGGAAAAGGTCTGGGAGGTCATAAAGCGTCTGGAATATAAACCTAATGCCTTGGCTAGAGGGCTATCGGAAAGAAAGTCAGGGTTAATAAGCGTAGTGGTTGAAGAGCAGCAATTTTCTGGATTAAATAGGTTTCTGAAAGGGATAAATCGCATCATGGCAACTGTGAATAAGGAGCCCATTATTTATGTAGCCGACGATTTTGAGGCGAGCTTTTTGCGGTCTCGTTTTGTAGCGCATAAAGTAGAAGGCATTATTTGGGTGGGAAGTCCTCCGCCGAATGTCGATTTTCCCTTGATAGCAGTAGGAGAGACGATAGATAAACATGTAAGCATTGCGCCCTATTGGGAGGACCTGGCTCAAATGATAATAAAACTAGCTGACGGGCGCAGGATAGTATTTGCGGGAGATACCAAGCCTAATAGAACTCTAAAAATAAAACTCGAAGGGTACAAAGGAAAGGGTAAAAATTCCCTTTGGGTATGCGACGGGACCTTGCCAAAGGGAATTGAGAGATTAATCAACTCCAATTACGAAATAAATCAGGATTCAGGATTTAAAGAAGAATATTTTCGTAAAGGGGATATGTTGCTTTTGTTCGACGAACGAGATTTCGCAAAAGCCATGGGTGGATATTGCATTCATTTCCCCTGTTTTGAGATGGGCGTTTTGGCAGCAAAGCTTTTAGTCAACATATTGAGACATCGCGATGTCCCTTTTAAAAATTTGGTGAGATTTTCCATTGAATGATGATTTTAATGATGGCTTTTTAAGCTGAAGAATTGAGAAAGGGGAACCCGGTGAAAAAAAAGAGCTATTTTGCCTTTGTAGTTGCCTCAAGTCTTGTTGTCCTTTTGACTATGTGTCTTTCTCTCGTGATTGGTGAGGTACATGTTCCATTAAAGGATGTTGTTTCAATAGTTTTTTCCTATCTTACGTCCTCACAAGCAAGAGATTCGGGGGACGTTTTTAATGCAATTGTCCTTTATGTAAGGCTTCCTAGAACTATAATAGCTTTCTTGATTGGTTCGATCCTTGGGGCTTCGGGTGTGGTTTATCAAGGTCTCCTTCTTAATCCCTTGGCCGAAAGCTATACCTTGGGCGTTGCCTCTGGAGCTGCATTGGGTGCAACTCTTGCAATTGCCTTCAACTTGCCATCGATAAGACTCTTTGCTTTTTTTGGGGGTATTTTGACTCTTTCCGGAGTATGGGCATTGAGCAGCAGATCACGCTCGATCGATCCAACCAGGCTTATTCTGTCGGGAGTCATAGTAAGCAGCATTCTTCAGGCTTTCATGATGTTGCTCCAAACTTTATTTCCTGAAAAGCTGGGTGCTTTTTTCTTTTGGATCATGGGCAGTTTTAACTCTGCCAGCTGGAGATGGCTTCCCGGGTGTTTAATAGCTTCAGGCTTGGCCTTATTGTTTTTGCTGCTGCATAGAGAGTTAGATCTCATATCCCTGGGGGAGGGAAAGGCCGAAACTTTGGGGATGAACACACATCGTACTAGATGGATCTTACTTTGCATCGTTTCTTTTATAACCTCAGTTGCTGTCTCCTATAGCGGTGTGATTGGTTTCATAGGGTTGATAGTCCCGCATTTATTTAGAATGATAGTTGGACATTCTCATATTCGGCTTATTTTTGCCTCTTGGATGGGCGGCGGCCTTATATTGTTATGGTCGGACATTGCGGCACGTGCATTGGGTTCTTTGCCTGTGGGAGTGCTGACGGTCCTTGTGGGAGGTCCCGTTTTCTGTTTTCTTCTGTGGAAGTCGTCTTGATTTAGAGGTGGTGTTTGCTGTTGGATAAAATAGATTCAGAATGCCCGGCAGAGGCGTTAAACGCCCAAGGCGTTTCAGCCTTTTATGGAGACAGGCAGGTTTTGCGCGATATATCGCTTACTGTGCATAAAGATGAGCTTGTTGCAGTGCTCGGGCCTAATGGCAGCGGAAAAAGCACGATGTTAAAGGCCTTTGTCAAGTTGGTAGATATGAAGGGAAGCGTAAATATCTTAAACCGTTCCGTAGAAAAGCTATCCCGCAGAGAGTTAGCCAGGATGGTATCTTATATGCCTCAGAAGGGACACATGGCAATGCCCTTTAAAGTTTTGGATGTAGTCTTGTTGGGGCGTTATCCCTGGGTTTCCTTCTTGGGCAACTACGGAACCTTTGATGTAAAATTGGCATTGCGTTATCTTCAGGAAGTTGAAATGAAGGGCTTTGAAGAAAGATTAGTTACATCCCTCTCGGGCGGAGAACTGCAAAGGGTATTGCTTGCTCAATGTCTTGCTCAAGACGCAGCTTTGCTGCTGTTAGATGAACCAACGAGTGCTCTCGATCCGAAACATTCGGTGGCTGTTATGAGAGTCTTGAGGGCTTATGTCAACGCGGGCCGAGCGGCCCTTTGCGTCATGCACGATGTCAATCTAGCGCTTCGTTTTGCGGACAAGATAGCTTTGATGAAAGATGGATCAGTTTACAATATCTGTGACGCGAAAGATGTCGATGCAGATATGTTGAGCGAGGTATTTGACGTTTCCTGGTACGTAAAACATTGGGATGGCGGGTTGATCGCCATCCCCCTTTAAAGTAACCTCGACCTATGTAATCATGAGAGAAAAAAGGGAGTTTAAAGCGATCCCCACTAACATGGCAATGGAAATCATGATAATTATGCTTTGCAGCAGCCTTTTTGCCCCCAATTCCTTGAAGAGCACAACGAACGTAGCAATGCAGGGAAAGGTCATGGAAAGCACAACAGTTGCTACGATAAGCTGTTGGGGAGTAAGTCCAAGAGGCAATAGCAGGCCTACGGCCACATCTTTTCTCAAGAAACCAAGCAATATCGCGCCAATTGCCTCCGGGGGTAACCCGAGAAGATACACGGCAGGCTTTAAGAAATTAGATATCAAGGGAAGTATTCCGCTGGAATAAACAAGATTTGCTATCAGTATCCCTATAAGTACCAGGGGAGTTGCCTCCAATAAAAACCCCGATATGCGAAACCAAAGTTTCAGGCCTAGATCTCGAAACGAAGGCAGTCTGTAAGGAGGAATTTCAACAATTAGCTCGGGGCTTTGACCCGATAAAATTTTATTAAGAACATATCCAAGAATCAGCCATACGAGAAAAAGGGAAGCATATATAACCACGACATACCTCATGCCGAGCGAACCAATCGCACCAAATATCATTGCCTGAAGGCCGGCACAGGGCACGGCAACAGATATCAAGGTAGCAGCAATAAACCTTTCCCGTTCCGATTCCAATACCCTTGTTGCCAGAATTCCTGGGACATTACAACCTAGACCCAAAAGGGTGGGCACTATTGCAAATCCGTGAAGGCCTATCCTGTGCAGCAGCGCGTCAAAAAGCACGGCCAAGCGTGGCAGGTAGCCAATATCTTCAAGCAAAGATAAAATTAAATAAAATGAGATTATATAGGGGAATACCATAGCAAATTCCACATATAATCCAGTCGACAGAATTCCAAAGCTCTGTTCCCAGTCCAAGTTTCCGTCAATGAGGTGCCCGATGAGTATGTCGTGGAGAAATCCCGAGCCACCCAGCAGGTTAGACAAAGAAGCAAGAAGTGGACCCCAAAATCTGTCGAATAGAGGGTCAAAGACGTAATCAATCAACCCCTCGCCAATAGTTCTTATTGCGTAAAAGCTCAATCCTATGACCAATAGGCTCAATATCAGACCTGATACGGGATGAACGCTTATATCCTCAAGGCGATCGCGAAAAGTGTGGTGTCTGTGTGTTACCTGCTGGGATCGCATAACTATATCGCCTATCAACCGCCATCGCTCGTCTTTGCCCATGGGAAGTATGAAGGAGGGGCGCGCCTTTGCGAGGGCGGCTTTGAGTGCAGATATACCTTCTCCGGTAACGGCAACAGTCGACACAACGGGGATGCCCAGCTCTCTTTCCAGCGTTTGCAAATCTATGTGTATGCCCTTGTGTCTGGCTTCATCAACCATATTTAAGACCAATACCGAAGGGTAACCTTTTTCAAGCACCTGAAGTGCCAAGTAGAGATTTCTCTCCAGAGCAGTTGCATCCGCGACTATTACAACTATATTTCCACCTTCGTCTAAGATGCGACGGGCAACTTCCTCTGCTTCGTTAGTTGGATCCACCGTGTAAGCGCCCGGCACATCTATGAGCTTGTACGTTTCTCCGTCGATTGAAACGGATCCTTCAAGAAAACCTACGGTAGTCCCGGGGTAATTGGAGGAAATAGCATGTAATCCCGTCAATCGGGAAAATATAGCGCTTTTGCCGACGTTTGGGTTTCCCATTAGAAGGACTTTTTTAATTTTTTGGCCGCTCTTCGTCGTTTTTGATACGTCTTTATTGCCATTATGGCTGCAACGAAAAGACAGGGGGCACTCGCTGCAATGTATCCCCATACCGCAACCTGTATTGCTCTCGAAGTCATCTAGGTTGACATTGTTTCGATCATCGGTTTTTCGTTTTTTTAATATGTCGAAAAGCCCGTGGCAGGACATGAGCATTACCCCTCTAGAGATCCGTTTTCCACAAGTTTTACCGTAACTCGTGAGGCTGCCATATAACCTATTGCTGCCTGTCTTCCATCTATTTCGATCGTCACCGGTCCGCAAAAAGGCATTCCATAAAGTTTTTTTATCTTTTTGCCAGGCCTAAGGCCCAGCGCCTCAAGTCTTTTTCCACACTGGCCCGGTGGCAAAGATACTATCTCTGCATATTTACCGTTGGGCAATAGGATAAGAGACATACTCTCTAGATTATCACATTTTCTCGCTAACATGTTATTAAAACTTCCTTTCCAAATATATTGCACACGCTGCTGACCAATAAAAGATCAAAGAATATTCGAAAAAAGTTAGCCTAGCCAAATTTATATCTTAAAACAAAAGTTGTCAAGCTTGATTGATACAGGCTTATCAAAGGTCTTAGAAGATGGGTCTTATTGTAATCTCCTTGTCTTCAGGGAATTTTATCTCGTATCTCACTTTTATGGTTCCCGTCTCTTTCTGTTTTAATCTCAATTTCCAGGTGTAAATACCCTTTTCAGTTGTCTCCGTTGGCTCCGGTTCGATACTTATATTTGAAACTTTGATATCTTGATGGGAACTTACGGGAATTCTATCTACGATTGTAATATAACTCTCTTGGGAAAGTCCGTTTACTACAGTGATGTCATAGCCATCCAGAAGAGTGCCTTTTGTCCACTTTTCACCGGTTTTTGGTATAAGGTCTACTTTGGTTGCTCTGACCAATGGAGATTTACCGAGGGAAAACCTCAAATTTTCGCCCGCACTTGTATTGTCTATTAAGCTTGTTCCCGTAGGGGTATTGTCGATAGAAAGATGGACTTCTCCTCTGGCAAGAGATTTTTCAATTGGTTTAGTTTGTACGATAATCCATGCTTCAGGATCTATTTGAGGTAAGCAACGTATTTCTGTTTCCGTCTTTTCGCTGTACTTTTCGAGGGGGAGTAATGCTAATTTTCCCGTACCGGCAATAGTAGAATCCACGGTATAAACTATACCCGGAAGAACTTCGGCTCTTGTTTCTGCTTTTTGCTCGAAACTGGCAGTATCTCGCGAAAGCGCTTTAAGGGTAATCGGTTCTCTGAACTCCACTACCAAAGGCGGAAGTTCGGGCATGCCGATTTCATCCTTGGCAGTATTGGTGTAAAGAGATATTTTCCCATTCCAAGGAATTCCCGTTTTTTGATAAATTTCAGCCTTGACATCCAGCGTCAATTCTCCTCCTTTGGTGTCGTAATTAGCATAGTAAACTGGGCGCCATCGTGCTTCGTGACTGAAGGCCTTAAGGAGGATTGCGCCCTTTCCGGTCGATGAAATCGCAACCCTGGCTGAAAAATCATCGGTAGGACGAAGGGCATTCCATTGGTCCTGTAAATATTTTAGGTTGCTTTTTTGGGCTTCCAGTTTTAGCTCCAAATCGAATATGCTTTGTTCAGTTGCGAACCTTTCTTTTTGCAATTCCGAGATTATCTCTTTAGCCTTACGCGGATCGGAGGGAAGTGGAATGTTTTCAAACATCCCGGAAGATTGTTTGAGGGCATTTAACTGGGAAGCCGTTTCGGCCACTTTCGATTGCAATGAGTTAATTTGTTTTTTCAACTCCCCAAGGTCGGATGGGATCCAATCTCCCAGATATTCTTTGTCTATTTCCAGTTTCGTTATATTTACGCCCGAATCCGAATATATCGATATGCTGTTAGGGTCTATTGTTGGAGGGAGTATAACGGTTGCTTCGCCTGAAGGCATTTCAAAGTAAAGCAGGGCTCCTTCGGGAAATATTTCTACTTTAGATGGTGATAGCATGTTAAAATCGCCTTCTGCAGCCAAAGACGAGTGTGCGCCCATCAATGCCGTTAAAACCACCGCAAATAAGTATAGGCCCAGACGTATTTTCCTCATTTTTACATCTCCCTTGCTTTTTCTTAAAATTTCGTGTTCTTACGAGACTATATTAGAATAAAATGAAAAAATAAGATAGCTCAAGGATCCGAGGAGGCGTTGAAAGATGAGAATAAAAACCATCAGTGCAGGTGCTGTGATCTTTTATTGGGAGAATGACAGGCCTGTTTATTTGCTTCTCAGGGCTTATAGAAATTGGGATTTTCCAAAGGGCGAGATAAAACAGGAGGAACATCCCTTGGAAACCGCTAAGCGCGAGGTTGCAGAGGAGACTGGTTTGACCGATGTGATATTTTATGACGATGTTATTGAAACGCCTCCCTATGGCAAAGGAAAGGTTGCCATGTTTTATATTGCAGAAGCCAAAACAAAGGACGTATTTCTTCCAATATCTCCAGATCTGGGGCGTCCCGAACATCATGAGTGGAAGTGGTTGCCCTATGATGATGCGATAGCTCTTTTGAACGAAAGGCTAAAAGCGATTCTTGAATGGGCTCACCAAAAAATTTTAAAAGAGAGGATGCCCAATTCTTGAACATCCTCTAAGGTCGCTTCAGCTGCATATATTTCTGATCCTGCAGGCCGATCAGCTTCCAATTTCAGGGACTTCCTTCAAAAGCCTTTCGGCAGGTTCTTTGCTCAATAAGGCACATGCCGAAAACACGCCGAGGCAAATTGGCCATTCTAAGTATATTACGTGAGGAACAATATGAGTCGAAGGAAATAAAGTCCAGGCTACCCAAATCACTACCGATGCCAATATAGTCCAAAAACCACAATTCTTTTTGCACAGAGCCGGTGCGAAGATATTGGCTAATATTAAAAGGGTAAAGGAGGATGTCATGGCTAAAGCGGTCGTAATGGTCTTTAAAATTCCGACAGATGTCAGGGCCAACCATAACGTGGCTGCACTGACGAGCAAGACGGCGAGCCGTGAAATAAGTAACTCTCCCCGTGGCGTTATTTTTTCAGGCATAAGCCTTTTTAGAAAATCTTCGGTGACCATGGTTGAACACCCGAGAAGCAATCCCACTGCTGTCGATATATCCGCAGCCCATAAGGATGCAAGCAACAATCCTCCAACTGCCGGTGTTATGTGGGTAACCAGGGTGGGCAGTGCCATGGCGGCATTGTCTAGGCCAGGGAATTGAGCAGCGGCAATAATTCCAAAGAGCGCGCACAAAAAACCAGCAGGTATGGTTATTATTCCTCCTATAATAAAACCGCGGCGCGCAATACGGCCGTTCCTGGCGGCAAAGGCTATTTGAGTTATTGCCTGGATCGAGAAGGTTTGAGTGATCATGACGACCATCCAAGCCATTATAATAGAAAGCCCCACACCGCTAATAGGATGAAACCATGGTCCGCCTGCCGGGAGTCGGGAAGTTATGGCTTCGAAACCGCCAAAATTCGAGACAGAAATAAAGATAGCTACCACTACGCCGAGATAGATTATGATTACGTTTATCAGGTTAGAGAGACCTGCTGCCCAATATCCGCCTATCAGCGTAATGCCGACAAAGACCAGGGCCGTCAAGAGAACTCCTTGCTGGAAGGTAAAAATAGACGGCAGCAGAGCAGTAAGAATTGCGCCTCCTGCAACGTACTGAAGAGAAGTGATGACCATCATTATTAATATTTGAGCTATTATGCTTATTAATCTGCTGGAGGGGCCATACATGCGCTCCATCATTTCCGGGATTGTACGAACCTCCATGCGCCTAAAAGCGTCGGCGACCAGTATACCTACTATAATGCCGCCTGCTCCCCAAGCTGCATTATACCAACCGGCCGAGATGCCCTGCGTATACGCTCCTTCGGCTACCCCTACAGTAGAAGCCCCTCCTATTGCTAGCCCCGTCAACATCGTCGCAACAATGATGGTCGGGAAGTGTCTTCCGGCTAACAGGTAATTCAAAGCTCCTCCCCCGCCTCGATTGACAAGGCGTGTCGCGTACCACGAGATAACATATAACATCGCAATATAACCAATTAATATAAATAATTGAATGCTCAATTAAATAACACCTCCATAAAAACTATGATAAAATATCGAATTGGCATGCCTGAAATTTTTCCAATAATCTTAATTAAAAGCCCGAGATGTGTCAATTGGACCATTGATATTAAAATTGCAGAAACTCACATGGCAGACGCACGATTTTTGGGGCTAAAGTTAAATTGACCGCAGGAGATTAGCATAATATATAACCCTGGGTTAAAATGTAGAGGGCCTCTTGAAAAAAAGGAGTGGTGGACTTGTTGAACTGTGGTATTGTAGGACTTCCTCTGTCGGGCAAGACGACGATTTTCAATGTCTTAACGAGCGCTAGGGCGGAAGTCAAGTCCTATGCCGGAGGGAAGACGGATCCAAATAGAGCTGTTGTCGATGTCCCTGATTGGAGACTACAGGAACTGGCATCCGTATATAAACCGAAAAAGACGGTTCCTGCCCAAATCGAATTTGTCGATTTGGCCGGCCTTTCTAAGGATGCAAGCAAAGGAGCCGGTTTGGGTAATGCCTTTTTGACTTTCGTTGCTGATTCTGACGCATTGATTCACGTCATAAGATGTTTCGATAATGCTGAAGTTGCCCATCCCGAGGGAAATATAGACCCCTTAAGGGATTTCGAAATAGTTGAGATGGAGTTAATATTTAGAGATCTGTCCGTTATAGAAAATCGTCTGGAAAGGCTGGCAAAAAAGAAAGTGCTGCAGAAGGAAGAAGAACAGGAAAAGGAATTGCTGGAAAAGTGTCATTCCCATCTTCTGTCTGAAAGGCCATTGAGGGAGCTGGTATTTTCCGATACAGAGCATAAAAAAGCGAGAGGTTTTTCCTTTTTGACGCTAAAGCCGGAGTTGATAGTTTTAAACCTGGATGAAACGCAGACGTCTGACGATAAAATTCCCGATTACGGTAAAATAGTCCGGTTGACAGCGGAGAGGGGACTCTCCTTGATAAAGATTTACGGCAGGATGGAAATGGAGATGGCCGATCTTTCCCCGGAGGACCAAAAAGAATTTATGAAAGAGCTTGGCATAACGAATCCCGGAAGGGAGAGGCTAATAAGAGAGGCCTACAAAATGCTTGGGTTGATTTCCTTTTTTACAGTGGGCCATGACGAAGTTCGAGCTTGGACTATACCCAAAGGTTCTACCTCTTTGGATGCAGCAGGAGCTATCCATTCTGATTTAGCCAGGGGGTTTATAAGGGCTCAGGTAATACACTTCGACGATTTCAAGCAATTGGGATTTTCCATGGCAGCGGCCAGAGAGAAGGGCCTGCTTCGCCTGGAGGGCAAGGATTACATAGTAAAAGACGGAGATATTATAGAAATACGATTCAATATATAAAGCAAGGTGATAAAAATGACATATAGGGGTATTGCGATGACGATAGCCGGCAGCGATTCCGGTGGAGGAGCCGGCATAGAAGCTGATCTTGCAACTTTTTTGCATTTGAAGGTTTTTGGTACAGCTGCCTTGACGGCAGTAACAGCTCAAAACAGCTTGGGAGTACACGAGGTCTTCGATATACCTTGCGAGATAATTGGTGCCCAAATAAAGGCAATATTGACTGATTTTTCTGTAGGCGCCGTAAAAACAGGCATGCTTTCGCGCGAGGAAACCATTTCAGAGGTAGCTGAGGGCATAAAAACTCATAGAGTGACCAAATTGGTGGTGGACCCCGTCATGGTTGCTCAAAGCGGAGATCCTTTGATGTTTGGAGGGGCCGTTAATGCCATGATCAGCGAACTCCTTCCCCTTGCCTTTATAGTAACCCCAAACATTCCTGAAGCGGAAAAACTGACAGGGATGAAAATTACCTCTCTTGACGAAATGAAGGAGGCAGCTAAAGTCATTGCCGAATTAGGCCCTAAAGGTGTGTTTGTAAAGGGAGGACATCTGGAGGGTGAAAGGGTTACCGACCTTTTTTACTATGAGGGAAAATTTCATGTCTTTGAGCATGAAAGGATACATACGAACGATCATCATGGAACAGGTTGTACATTGTCGGCGGCGATTGCGGCAGAATTGTCGGCAGGTACCGATACTTTAGAAGCGGTGAAAAGGGCCCGAGATTATACCAGGCTGGCTATTCAACATAGGTTCAAAGGTGGAAAGGGGTATGGCTGTGTGGGGCATATTTTCAAGGTAGACTGGCTTGAAAATTCCGATTAAACAGCTTTCTTTTCGCTAGATGGGGGGTGTGTAGATGGACAATCCGGAATTGGAAGCTCGCTTTGCCGATGTATTTAACAATTTGCTGCAGCATAAACCATTAATATATCACATGACCAACATGGTAGCTATTAATGGGCAGGCTCATTTGGCTTTGGCTATTGGTGCCTCTCCCGTCATGTCGCTTTATCCCGGAGAAGCTGCTGAATTGGTCGCCGTATCTGATTCATTGTTGGTTAACATAGGCACCCCTACGAGAGAGGGAATCGAAGCCATGTTCGTTGCGGTGAGAGAGGCTAAAGAATTGGGAAGACCTGCTCTCATTGATCCGGTTGGCTATGGAGCGACTAATATGAGAACGGATCTTGTAGAAAGGTTACTCGATACTAAGGCTTTTGGTGTAATAAAGGGCAACGGTGCTGAGATCTCATTGCTTGGCGGTGAAGGCGCTCAAGTGCGAGGAGTTGATTCTGCAGATTCTCCACGAGCTGCACTGGCTGCCAAAACAGTCTCACGCAAATATAACTGCATTGCCGTCGCCACAGGTCCGATAGATTATGTCTCTGACGGAAGAGACATCTTTGCCTTAGAGAGCGGTCACGAATGGCTTTCCCTCATTTCCGGATCAGGATGTTATGTGGGCACTATTATAGCAGCTTGCATGGCTGTAACTGAACCTTTGGTTGCAGCTTTGGCGTCTCTGGCATTGATGGGTTTTGTTGCAGAAGTGGCGGTTAAAAAATCCTACGGTCCCGGGAGTTTTCATTGCAACCTATTTGATGCCCTTTTTACTTACGTAAGAAACCCCTCGTCCATCGTGTTTCCAAAGTGGCAAAAATTAGATTTATAGTACTGTAAGAAGGTGAAGTTATTGGATTTGAAGCATAGATTAAAGCTTTACGTTATATTGGATAGGAGATTGGGAAGAGGAGTGCCTTTGTGTGATCAGGCAAGATTGGCTATACAAGGGGGCGCTACAGCCATTCAACTTCGCGATAAAAGGATGCAGGGGCGAGACTTTTATCGGGCTGCTTTAGCGATAAAAGAAATATGCAAAGAAAAGGGCGTTCTTTTCATAGTAAACGATAGGTTAGATGTGGCGTTGACCGCCGGTGCCGATGGCGTCCATCTTGGACAGGAAGATTTGCCTCTAGAGGCGGCGGAAAAAATAGCTCCAGAAGGTTTTATTATAGGCATATCCGTTAGAACTCCAGATCAGGCAATCGAAGCAGAAAGGAAAGGCGCTGATTATCTTGGAGTAGGAGATGTCTTCGGAACGTCCAGCAAGCCTGATGCGAAGACGATAGGCATCGAAGGGCTGAAAGAGGTTTGCGTGAACACAAAATTGCCCTGCGTGGCAATTGGAGGGATAGGGGTACATAACGTAAAGCAGGCTTTGCAAGCCGGAGCAGTGGGCGTTGCTGTAATATCTGCTGTAATATCGCAAAAGGACATAGCTGGCGCTGCAAAGACTTTGAGGTCTTTAGTTTCTTAATTTAGCGGTATACTTCGTATGTGGAAACAAATTTTTTGGATTTTATGGATCGGAGCCGTAACGTGGGAGGTTTTTCTTCATTCACTGGAGTGGCGACATCTGATTAAAATGAAGTTAGATCCCAATACGGTTTTTGATAGCTACGTCCAAGAGTCCACAGTTAACGACAAAAACGTTGACTACGCCATTGAACACTTGAGAATCTCTTTGGGAGAAACGCTCACCAATTACTTAATAAGCGCTATTATCGTCGCCTATGACCTTCCAAAGCTTGTCGATGGTTTAACCGCTCAAATTAGTTCGCCTATTTTCAGGGCTGGAGCATTCGGCATTGCTTTTGGGCTTCTTTTTTGGGTATCTTCTTTCCCATGGGAGTGGGCTAAAGTATTCTATGTCGAAAGTAAGTATAAATTTAATAAAACTACTAAAAGCATATTCATCAGAGACCAAGCCATAGTATCAAGTTTTATTGTTTTGCTGTCTTTTTTGGGATTTGCCTGCTTTGCCGCTATATTTGAAAGTCGGATATGGCCACTCTATCTGATGTTTGCCTTTGCTTTGTTCGAAATCGTTGCCATGATACTTGTCCCCTTGGTGGTCATCCCGCTTTTCTTTGAACTTAACCCTCTTGCCGATGAGGAACTTATAGTTAAAATTGATCAATTGTTGGGTAAATTGGGCATCAATAAAATAAAAGTTTTTGTCGCCAATGCATCCAAGAGGACGTTGCATAGCAATGCCTTCGTAACTGGTCTTGGAAGCAATAAAAAGATAGTGCTCTTCGATACCCTTGTTTCGAGCCTCACCGCGGATGAAGTTATTGCTGTTTTGTTGCATGAACTGGGGCATTGGAAACTTTCACACGCCCTGAAGCGCATAGGCTTGATTTTAGCGATTCAAGCGGTCTTAGTATACTTCGCCTTTGTCATGTCCAATGTCGGCTTCATGTACGATTTTCAAATTCAAAATCCTCAACAGTTCGCCATTTATGCCTTTCTTCTGTTAAATATGGCAGTTACCCTGTTCTTTCAACCCTGCCTGCTGAACTTTATAAGGCGACAAGAAATAAAGGCCGACTTATTTGCTGCCCGGCATGCAGGCAGCAGCCTAATGATAAACGCCCTTTCAAAAATATCGACCGATAACATGGCCTGGTTGCCTCGGCATTTTTTATATAAAGCGTGGTACTGCACACATCCGCCCATTCCGGAGAGGCTAAAGTTTTTAAAGGCTTATTGTAATGTATAAATTAGGATTTTAATTTTAAATCCCCTAAATCGGAATTAGTTTAAAATCATTGCTCATTGGAGGTATGGATTCCCCATACCTCCTACTATGAATTATGTTATACCTGTTACATACACAGGGGTTCATCCCCTCTGTATGTAACATATCTAAGGCTGAGGCAGGAGAA
>DGDP01000058.1:0-1415 GCA_002385485.1 Acetomicrobium sp. UBA3949
GGGATTACGCCCTGGGCGAGCTGCCTCAGCTGCTACGACAGTTTCTAATAAATTCTGGGGTCGGATCTTGAATCTTGAATTTTCATTTAACACAATTAACACAATATCATTATTAATAATTAATATTTATCGACGGACATCCATTTCAGGTGTCTTAACATAAAGGACTGCATCTTCGCCTTCAACGCCATAAGACACGGGCGATTGATATACAAGCGAAACTATGACGCCATTACCGATTTCATGGAGATGATAAGTCGTCGATACAGTGAAAATTATCCTCGTTACATCAAATATCTAAAGGAAATAGTGGGGGCATAACGATGACCATTGATACCCATGTTTCCGTGATAGGGCTTCGCAATCATTGCGTAGACGGGTACGATGATGTATCACCAAACGCTGTATGATACTATAACCTAACAATTAATTGACCTCATTGTTTACTACAATCTATTTTTCTTCGTTAACCTCTTTTAAAACATGCTTATAATGTTGCTGACTTACTCTAAATCCAGCTTTTATCTGCAAAGCATCCAGATATACTTTAAAATTATCAATAAACCCTTCTTTTTTGGCCCATATTAATATACCTATTGTCCCTAGGACTTTTAAGTCCTGTTTCCTCGCGAATTCTCTGGCCTCCTTTTCGTCAAGTAAAACTAATCTGGCTCCCATTTCAAGAGCTAAAGCAATAACCTCAGCCTCTCCACAGTCCAGCTGATTACAAAAACCACTAAATAAGCGGTAGGGTCCAAAGCTTATCCTTTCGATAAGTACTGGCTTTCAAATTCCTTCACTAATTTAAAGAAAACAGGAGACAGCGCGATCAATGCCACCAGGTTTGCGTATATGGGAACGCCTGTCGTGAGATCGGCAAGGATCCAGAATATTGTCGGCACTATACCCGCAAGCATTCCCCACGCTGCAAGGAGAAACCCCGGCCAGGGATCGACCAATCTCAGTATCTTGACCGCTCTGTCGACAGTCTCTGGCGACTTATTCTTGATAACGTGGATTAACAAAGTCTCATAATAGGTGTACCAACCAGTGAACGTCGTGAATATGAATATAAATAAAGCTATGAATACGAAATATCTTCCGGCAGGACCGTAAACCATTTCGAAAGCCCTACCCACTTCGCCGGCCCCACCTGTTCCGCTCTGCCAAACGCCCGTTACCACCACACAAAGCCCCGTAACGGTGCAAATAATGATGGTATCCAAAAACACCTCAAAGGCTCCCCACAGTCCCTGCCTGACGGGATGATCTACTTTGGCCGTAGCATGTACCATGGGAGAACTCCCCCAACCTGCCTCGTTGCTGTAGACTCCCCTGGCAACGCCCACTTGAACAGCCTTCATTATAGTTACCCCTGCAAATCCTCCAACTGCCGCATGTGGCGTGAAGGCGTA
>DGDP01000058.1:1732-3554 GCA_002385485.1 Acetomicrobium sp. UBA3949
GTAACCTAAGATCATGAAAAGAAATCCGAAAATGACCGCTGCTGTGTTAGATGTATTGAACGTGGCCTTAAAGGACTCCTGGAGCGTGTAGTTTGACATTGTGATGAGCATGGTCGAGAACAACCCCACCCCAAAGACAAGTGCTATCAACTTCCAGAGCCACGACGGCCACTTTCTTTCCTTACCAAGGCCCTTTTCGATATAAAAGGTAGGACCGCCATAGGCCTTCCCATCGGGAAAGACTTCCCTGTAATGTACTGCCAGGGTGACTTCACACATCTTCGTCACCATTCCCATCAAAGCCGATACCCACATCCAAAAGATGGCACCCGGACCTCCCAATGCGACGGCGCTTGAAACCCCTGCGATATTTCCCATCCCTATCGCTCCGCCGGCAGCGGTCGCCCAGGCTTGAAAGGAGGTCAAAATACCGGGTCCCTTCCCTCTCCTAGCCTCAACTATCTTTCCTACTGTATTTCTCCAAATGGTCCCAAACCGCCTGATTTGAAAAAACCTCGTACCTATGGTGACATAAAGACCAAACAGCAAAAAAATGATCGGCAAAGCAGGATTCCACACGTACTTCCACGCTATGATCTGCAATATTTCCTCAAAGGACAATCTCCACACCTCTCGCCAAAAATTATGATGCCTATTTTAAGTCTTAGGCGGCTGCTGATGCAACCATTTTGTCCTTGGTCTGATTATTTTGTGATAGCAAGTTGCTACCGATTAGACCTTAGTATAAAAAAACTGCGAGGGCTTTGCACCTACCCTCGCAGTTTTAAGGCTACAAAAAATTATTAAAAAATTATCGAGTACGTTGGCTGGGGTTCGTTTCCTGCTCTAAAAAGGAGCATTTGACCTGTCCTGCGTATGTACCGGGCCTGCTTGGCATCATGAAGATCAAAGGCACGGCCGCGATGAAGGATATTGCAATTACGATGAAAACGATGGCGTAGCCCCGAGAAGGGTCGCCGACGGTTTGGACGATGAGCGTGGCTAAGGTGACGCTTACGGCTCCGCCGATTTGGCGAAACATTCCTCTTATGCCCGTAATGGTAGCTGCCTTTTGCGGAAGAAGCTCGATGCAGGCGTTGTTGGCTGTAGGCGATATGACACCCACGCTCATGCCGATAAAAAGCATGATCCCATAAAGAAAGACTATGCTCACCGGCTCTTTGCTCAAGAAATACAGGCTTGCCACGGTAGCCCCGCTTCCCAACACCAGGGGCCAGCGATATCCCCATCTCATGATGTATACGCTCGTTATAACTGATGCAACTATCATCCCGATCGACCTTGGCAGGAGGAGCAACCCGCATTCGGAGGCGCTCATTTTATAAACCGATGCGGCGAAGGCGGGTATGAGGGACAGTACCCCTATCACCGCTCCTCCGTAAATGAGATTGTAAAGGTTGGCAGCGACAAAGGGCTTTCTTTTCAATATTTCTATGTCTAAAATAGGATCCTCCGTTCTGTTTTCGTGCCTTATCAAAAGGGCTGCAGAGATCGACGAAGCAAGGAAAAGCGCCCACGACCAGCCCTTTAGGCTATCATATCCCAAAAAGGTGAGCCCAAGCATCAAAAAGGCCACCACCCCGCCTACCAACCCGGCGCCGAGGAAATCTATGCTTCCCTCTTTTCTCTCGTCGGCCTTCAAAAGAACGACGGCCATCAGCAAGACGACGGCCCCCAGGGGCAGGTTGATCATGAAGACCGATCTCCATCCGAAGGAATCTACCAGCCATCCGCCCACATTCGGCCCGATAATCTGGCCTATTGGAAGGATGCTGCTAAAAAGCCCGATCATCTTTTGCCT
>DGDP01000013.1 GCA_002385485.1 Acetomicrobium sp. UBA3949
ACAAAGAAGCGGCGCCTGGGAAGTGTGCGATGAAATCGGTGCCCCCGACTGGTGCGTCTTGCCCGTCGGGAATGCAGGCAACATCACTGCCTACTGGACGGGTTTCTTTCAGTATATGAAAAAAGGTTTGATCGGATCGATACCGAAAATGGTGGGCATACAAGCCCAGGGAGCTGCTCCCCTTGTGAACGGCTTTCCCGTTCCCGAACCTGAGACAATAGCGACGGCGATACGGATCGGCAATCCCGTCAATGCAAAAAAAGCTTTAGCTGCCGCTAGAAACAGCAACGGTATGTTTTTATCCGTTTCAGACGATGAGATCTTAAATGCCCAGAAAGAGCTTGCCCGGAAAGAGGGTATTTTTGCCGAGCCTGCATCTTGTGCCACGCTGGCCGGTCTTTATAAATTGAAAAAAGAGGGAAAATTGCCCAAGAACATCAGGGTTGTCATGGTTTTGACGGGCAATGGCCTGAAAGATCCTCAAATTGTGGATCGAGTAACGTCCTCGCCCAGAGAGATAGAGGCAAAATATGATGTTTTAAGGGAGGCGATCCTTTCGTGTTGACCGTCATAGTGCCGGCGTCAAGTGCAAACATAGGGTCGGGCTTCGACTCCTTCGGCGTTGCCCTGTCTTTGTATAATAAATATCAATTGCTTGGATTATTGCCGCCGAAAAGATATGACATAGATACTGTTGGAGAAGGCGGAAAGGGGCTGGCATCGCCCGAGAGCAATCTGCTGATCAGGTCTTACGAAGCTGCCATGAAGAGATTCGATGTTCCTCTTGTCGGGCTTAAACTCAGATCTTATAACGCTATTCCCCTCGCAAGGGGGCTTGGAAGCTCTGCCTCAGCGGTGGTGGGAGGTGTCATCTTGGCGAATGTAATAGGCAAGATCAATTTGCCAAAAGAGAAACTCCTTCCCATCATGGTTGAGCTGGAGGGGCATCCCGACAATGTTGTTCCCTCCTGTATTGGCGGTTTCGTGATAAGCTCTTGGGATGGTAAAGATGTGAAATTCGTGCAATTACCGCCCTTCAGGGAGAAGGTGAAAGTGGTCGTAGCTGTGCCCGATGTGACGGTGGACACCAAGCAGGCCCGAGAGGTGTTGCCCCAGAACGTCTCCCTTCAGGATGCCGTATTCAACTTGAGCAGGGCTGCCCTCTTTGCAGCTTCATGGATGACGGGAAAACTGGAAAACTTGCCATGGTCTATGGAGGACAAGCTTCACCAGCCCTATAGGGCCAAGCTTTTTCCGGGAGGAGAGGAGATACTGGAACGCGTCAAATCCGCTCCGGGATGCCTTGGCGCCGCCATAAGTGGCTCCGGTCCGAGTGTCCTGGCCTTTGTTAAGGGAAATCCTACGCGAACGGCGAAGGAGATGTGCTCCGTCTTCACAGAGAAGGGCTTGAGATCTCGCTTTTTCGTTTTGGATGTCGATCAGGAGGGAGCCAGGATCAAAACCTCTGAAACGAACATCTCTATGGAGGCAGATAAATGTCCTGCCCTTTCGTAGTGTTGAAATTTGGCGGAAGTTCCCTGGCCACCGTCGACAGGATCCGTAATGTGGCGGTTCGAGTTAAAAACGACTACTTGGATCGAGGCTTTAAGGTCGCGGTTGTCGTTTCGGCCATGGGCAAGACAACGGATGGGCTAATAGATCTCGCCCAAAGAACTTCCAATGTCTTAAACGGCAGGGAATTGGATCAGCTTCTCGTCACGGGCGAACAGCAGAGCGCTGCATTGTTGGCGATGGCCATAGAGGAGCTTGGCTTCAGGGTAAAGTCCTTCAATGGCGCTCAAGCTGGTATCTCGGCGACGGGCTACCATATGGAAGGCAGGATTGCTGACGTAAATCCTGAGAGGGTGCTTTCCTGGCTGGAAGGAGAGGGAGATGTAGCGGTTGTAACGGGCTTTCAGGGGATTAACGAAGCAGGAGATTTTGTGACCTTGGGAAGGGGCGGTTCAGATCTGTCTGCGGTGGCTTTGGCAGTTGCCCTGGAGAGCAGCTTTTGCCATATATATACAGATGTTGACGGGGTTTACACGGCGGATCCGAAAATTGTTTCAACTGCCAGGAAATTAACGAACGTTTCCTACGAGGAGTGCATAGAAATGGCAGCCCTCGGCGCGAAGGTCCTTCAGGCAAGAAGCGTTGAATTCGCGTCTTTATACGACATGCCCATTTATGTGAGTTCCAGCATATTGGAAGGGGAGGGAACGTGGGTGAAAGAAAAAACAATTAAGGAAGGTCTTGCTATAAAAGCTGTTGTTCATGATAAAAATATTGCTAAAATAGCTGTGCTGGGAGTTCCCGACGTCCCCGGAATAGCTGCCGGTTTGTTCAGCAAACTGGCAGATAGGGGAGTCGGAGTGGAGATGATAATACAAAGCGTTATGCGTGGAGACGTTAACGATATCGCTTTTCTGGTCAAGGAGACGCTCTTGGGAGAGGCCATCGAAGTATGCGGAGATTATGCCCGCGAGATCGATGCTCAGGGGGTTACCTACGATGCTGAGGTTGGAAGGGTGTCCATAGTTGGGGTAGGGTTGTCCGTTCATCCGGAAATACCTGCCGAGATGTTTTCGGTTTTATCCGGAGAGGGCATTAATATAGATATGATTTCATCCACTTCCAACTCGATAACCTGTGTAATTTCTTCGTCGATGATAGATAGGGCTGTATCTGCTTTGCACAGACATTTCTTGGAGGGAGAAAAGTAAAATGAGGATAGCAATTTTGGGAGCAACAGGTCTGGTAGGACAAGAGATGATAAAGACTCTGGAGGACAGAAATTTTCCGGTTACGGAATTTATACCGCTGGCCTCCAGCAAGTCGGCCGGCAGGGTCGTCGAGTTTCGCGGAAACCAATTTGAGGTAAAAGAAGTGTCACAGGATGTTTTTGAAGGAGTGGAAATAGCGCTTTTTTCGGCCGGAGCCGATGCATCCAAAAAGTGGGCTCCCATAGCTGTTTCTAAGGGTGCCGTTGTGATAGACAACAGCTCCGCATGGAGAATGGATCCGGAGGTTCCTCTTGTTGTTCCTGAGGTAAATCCCCAAGACATAAGACAGCACAGAGGAATAATAGCCAATCCTAACTGTGCCACCATCCAAGCTCTTGTAGCCCTGGCTCCTCTTCACAAGAGGTTTCGTCTGGAGTATTTTTCGGCCGTTACTTTTCAATCGGTATCGGGGACAGGAAAGGAAGCCCTGGCAGAGCTCGACGATAGCATCTCTTCAATTTTGAAGGGAAACACCTTTGAACCCCATGTTTATCCTTTACCCATAGGATTTAACGTCTTGCCTCACATTGGAGATATAGACGAGACGGGCGTTTCCGAAGAAGAGTGGAAAATGTTGAACGAGTCAAGAAAGATATTGCACCATCATAGATTGCAGGTTAGTTGTACTACAGTGAGGGTGCCCGTAAGGCGTGGACATTCCGAGGCCATCGTGGCACAATTTGAGGATCAGGTGACGCTCGAGGAGGCATACGCCTTGCTCTCCGATGCTTCCGGCGTTGTGGTAATGTCGGAAAATAAATACATAACTCCTTTGCAGGCTGCGGAAAGCGATTTTGTCTATGTAGGTCGTTTGAGGTATGATATGGGATTGCCCAGGGCCTTGTCCATGTGGGTCGTATCCGATAATTTAAGAAAGGGAGCAGCGTTAAACGCGGTGCAGATAGCCGAACTTCTTATCTCCGATTTGGAGGCTTTAAAATAAAGACATGTCCTAGGAGGAGCAAAATGAGGGCGAACAAGGCTTTAGGCCTTCTTGTGATTTTTCTTTCCTTAATGCTCTTTTCCGATCCTCATCTTTGTTTGGGAGAGGAAAAGGGGGCTACAACGGAAATTATATTGCTTTCCGACGAGCTTTATTACGATCCCGGCACGGGCAAGGTGACTGCCAAGGGAAACGTGGAAGTTACCAGAGAAGACCTGATAGTAAAGGCTCCCTTTGCAGAAGGGTTTATAAATACAGAGGAATTCAGGTTTTGGGACCAGGTCGTCGCCTCTTGGCCTTCTCAAGAGGCGACATTGACCTGCCTTGAGCTGCAGATAAGCAAAACCGAGGGGGGGACTTTGTTGCGCTCTGTCGGCAACAGCCATCTGGTGCGCGGCAAGGAAGACGACATACGCTCAAATGAGCTTGAATGGCTGCAGGGTGAGAAGATTTATTACAGCGCTACGGGAGATGTCGATGCCCAATTCGGTGAAATGACCATAGTGGCGGAAAAGGTGGTAAGAGAAGGGGAGAATTTCAAGGCTGATAAGGTCCGCCGCTTTGTCGACAGGGGGCGCGGCCTTCGCGTGAGCGCCCTTGAGGTTACGGGGAAAATAAAGGACGAGATGATAGAGGAACTGCTAGCGAGCGGAAGCGTAGTGATAGATCATGAGCCCAAAGAGGGAGAAAAGACTCACATAACAGGTCAAAGGGCCCGCTATATAAAAAGTAAAGGGGTTTTAGAGGTTACAGGCGATGCCAGAGCAGTCCAGGAGGGAAGGACTATAGAGGCGGAAAATATAATTTATCACGTGGACGACAAGCATATAGAGGCCTTGGGCAGACCTAAAGTTACAGTGGAAGTTAAGGAGGAATAAGCCTGACATGGCCGACATGCTTTCCGTTGTTAAATTAGAAAAATCCTTCAAACAGAGAAAGGTGGTATCGAGCGTTTCCTTTCAGGTCAGAAGAGGAGAGATAGTCGGTCTCCTGGGGCCTAACGGTGCCGGCAAGACTACTACCTTTTACATGATCGTAGGCTTGCTTTATCCCGATGGAGGAAACGTTTATCTCGATGATGTTGAGATTACATCTCTTCCCATGCATAACCGTGCCAGGCTGGGTTTGGGCTATTTGCCCCAGGAACCCTCGGTCTTCAGAACTTTAACCGTTAAAGAAAACCTCCGCCTGGTGTTGGAGGAGCAGGGTTTAGGGGTAGAAGAAGTCGAAGAAAGGGTATCCCGTCTCACGAAAGAATTTGGTCTGGAAAAGATCGTAGATGTGAGGGGACAATCTTTAAGCGGTGGCGAGAGAAGAAGGGTGGAAATTGCCCGCACGTTGGCAATAGAGCCGGATTTTTTGATGCTTGACGAGCCCTTCAGCGGTATCGATCCCATTGCCGTTTACGATATTCAACAGCTCATCGTTGGTTTGAGGCGAAGAGGATATGGGATAATCCTCACGGATCATAATGTCCGCGAGACACTGGCCATTACCGACAGGACCTGTTTGATTCACGAAGGACAAATTCTGGTAGAAGGCCCTCCTGATATGGTGGCAAGGAGCGACATAGCAAGAAAATACTATCTTGGAGAGCGATTTAGCTGGTAAGAAAGGGTATTTCGTCGTACTTGGACCTGAGGATGATTTTGGCAACTTTTTTTGCAGCTTTGCGTAGCGGAGCGGAAAGTTCGGTGGAGAAGCCTAAGGTTTTCGGTTGTATTCCTATCGTAGTTACTAAACAGCTCAAGTCATAGTAATTTAGCAAAGATAAAATGGATATTCCATGAGTCATTTCGGAGGGCCCCGTCGACTCATCGAGGGGAATCCTTCGTATGCATCCAGGAGGCAAGTTCATCTGTGCCGCATCGACGATGACTAGATGTTTCGGTTTCTTTCTTTTCAGCAATGGGGCGAAGTTCTCGGGGACGCTTTCGCATATTACGATTTCAAAGCCCTGAGGAG
Organism: Acetomicrobium sp. UBA3949; assembly: GCA_002385485.1. Taxonomy (GTDB): domain Bacteria; phylum Synergistota; class Synergistia; order Synergistales; family Acetomicrobiaceae; genus Acetomicrobium. Next base: position 5,692 of record DGDP01000013.1, read on the forward strand.
ACAGCCTTTTTAGCATCTTGGCGACATAAATACCGACACCGTCATCTCCCAATATGCTGTTTCCAATTCCCCAAACATGAGTCTTTGTCTTCACGGAAACCACCATCACCAAAAGATTTGGGCAAAGTTAGGAGGATAAGGTTGGCCAAAGCAATTGATACAATTATACGACATTCTATGATTATGACCATCGGAACTTTTGCCAGTCGAATATTGGGTCTGGTTCGGGAAACCATCATAGCTGCATTTTTCGGCGCCTCAAGACAACTGGATGCCTTCCTGGTGGCCTATACTTTAGCCAACCTGGCGAGACAGCTTCTGGCGGAGGGGGCATTATCTGCCACCTTTGTACCCATCTTTTCCAGAGTCCTAAACCGACAGGGAGAGGAAAGGGCAAAAGAATTAGGGCGTCAAGCCCTTACATTGTTGATTATAGCAGGGAGCCTTGTGGTTTTATTGGGTATGATCCTCGCACCTTTCTTGGTTTTTCTGATTGCACCCGGTTTTTCAGGGCAGGAAAGCCTGTTGGCCATATCTTTCACCAGAAGGCTTTTTCCCTTCCTGCTTATAATTTCCCTGTCTGCATTAGTGATGGGTGTTCTTAACAGTCTCGGTTCTTTTTTTGTTCCCGCCATAGCTCCGGCTGTCAGCAACGTCGTCTTCATCTGCATCACCCTAATTTTCCACGGAAAGCATGGCATTTCGGCCCTTCCTATAGCCGTTTTGGCCGGCGGCTTTTTTCAGTTTTTGGTACAATGGATTTGGAGTACCAAGAAGGGTTTCGTCCTTTATCCCGTAAAGATCGATCGTGGTGACGATGAGCTAAGGACGATGACTCGACTGTTTTTTCCTTACGTAGCGGGGCTTTCCTTTAATCAGCTGCATCCCATCATCAGCAGGGTGATGGGATCTTTTTTGGAAGCGGGCTCCATATCCGTGCTGAATTATGCCGACAGGCTTTTGCAGCTTCCTCTGGGATTGTTCGTTATAGCGATATCTCAGGCCGTATTGCCCACCCTTTCAAAGGCTTCTTCCGATAAAGGGGAATTCGCAGAGATCTTTGGCGACTCCCTTAAATTTTCCTTTTTCCTCATCTTGCCCATATCCGTCTTGGCAGTGATATTTTCATCTGAGGCCGTCAACTGCGTTTTTTATAGGGGAGCCTTTGACGATTGGGCTTGGCGAGCTACAAGCCAATCACTGGCCATCTATTCCTTGGGAATGTTGGGCATGGCTTTGACTAATGTTACCCTCCGTGCCCTGTACGCTTATGGATTGCCCAAGGGGGCTTTAATCGTTACCGCCTCTACGGTAATTATAAATCTTTTGGTGAGCGCTTCGACAATGAAGTGGCTATCTTATCGCGGCATTGCCTTGGGGGTGGCCTGCGCCTTTACCAGTGGAGCTTTTATAGGTATGTATTATCTTTCCAAAGCGACGGAGATGAATCTTAAGATATTTAACTGGAAGTGGTTGGCAAAATTATGTCTTTCGGCCGTTATCTTGATTGTAACGACTTTATCCTATAAATTTCTCATGCCCTATCGGACGGAGTGGGGTACAATTTTTAAGGTCTTATGGTTAATTGGCGCAGGCATAGCGGGCATGTCTGTCTATGGCCTTACGACCTTAGCGTGCGGATTGCAGGAGTGGAAGTGGATAGAGCGATCATTTAAAAGGAGAAGGTAAGATGCCTGAAAGTGATGCCGAGAAAGCTGTTTTACACAAATGTTTGCTTGGAAAGGGAGATGCTCGTGCGATAGCCGTAGAGGCAACGGGACTGGTGGAGCTGTTGCGTCAGATTCACAACCTGTCCTTTGTGGCGACGGCTGCCTTAGGCAGGCTGGTGATGGCTTCTATGATGATGGCGGCCCAGGAAAAAGGCGAAAGGGCCAGAGTTACACTGAAGATCGAAGGAGACGGCCCCCTGGGTGAAATAGTGGCCGATGCGGAAAGAGCTGGATCGGTCAGGGGTTATGTGAGCAAACCATGGGTGGAGCTGCCCCTCTCGGAAGAGGGCAAATGGGATGTAAGCGCCGGAGTAGGAAAGAGGGGCTATTTAACTGTAATAAAGGATGTCGGCCTAAGGGAACCTGTGGTTTCAAGAGTGCCCTTGATATCGGGCGAAATTGCCGAAGATATTGCCTATTATTACGTAAAATCTGAACAGATGCCCACTGCTGTAATGCTTGGTGTTCTGCAAAGGCCTAGTTTGGGTGTTATATCTGCAGGTGGCGTCATGGTCCAGCTGATGCCCGGTGCAGACGAGGCCTTTGCAGAAATGTTGGAAGAATTGCTCAAAAGGCATGGCTCTGTAAGCAGGTTGGCGGAAAGTTCTCAATCTCCAAGGGATATATTGGAAACTATTTTCGATGGCGTCGATAAAAAATGGCTCGATAGCTTGACCTTCGAATTCGGTTGTCGATGTTCGAGGAAGCTGGCCGAAGCCCTGTTGCTCTCCACCTCGGAGGGGGAAGAGGCGAATGATGTTATAGAGGTAAGATGTCATTTTTGCAATACAGTATATAGCTTTTCTAGGGATGA
>DGDP01000003.1 GCA_002385485.1 Acetomicrobium sp. UBA3949
AACTACTATCGAGATGTCCTCATTCTTACCTTGGGGTAAGGTAATCACCTTTTCCACTCCCTTTTTTAAAAGTGTTTTAAGTAAATATAACAATAATCATCACATATTTCAAATAATAAACCCGTTGGAAAATAAGTTTAATTTGAATTAATCGATGATAGAGTTCATAATTGGTATTGAAAAAAATAAAGAGCGGAGGGTCTTAAAGAAAAGTGAAAAATTCATCAGTCATATTGAAAGGCGGCGTTGTATTTACTGTAACCCAGGGTATATTAGAAAACGTTGATATATTGATCGAAGAGGGGATTATTAAAGACATAGGCAAAGGACTCAAAGGTGTTTCCGAGTGCGAAGTGGTTGACGTGACAGATCGTATTGTCACACCCGGTTTTATCGACCCTCACACACATATTGGTCTAATAGAGGAGGGTTATCCGCAAGATGAAGAGAGTGTAAACGAACACACCGATCCTGTAACGCCACATCTGCGCGTCATTGATGCGATAAATCCCTATGATAGAGCTTTTGACAAAGCTATATCAGGCGGAGTGACGACAGTGCAGGTTTTGCCCGGAAGTGCAAATGTTTTGGGTGGTCAGGGAGCGATCATCAAAACTTATGGTCGAATAATAGATAAAATGGTTAGAAGATTTCCTTCAGGTGTGAAAGCGGCTTTCGGAGAAAACCCGAAAAATTTATACAAAAAGAAAGACCGTTCTCCCGCCACAAGGATGTCAGTGGCTGCAATTTTGAGAGAATCGTTTATGATGGCTCAAGATTATGCTCAAAGGAAAGATCGTGCTCAAAGAGAAGGCAATATCTTTGACAGAAATATGAAATGGGAAGCTTTGCTTCCCGTATTGAGGGGCGAATTGCCCTTAAGGATTCATGCCCATAGGGCCGATGACATGATAACAGCCATTCGTATAGCCGATGAGTTTAACCTCAAGTTTACATTAGAGCATGGTACAGAAGGAGACAAGATAACCGAGGTCCTCGCTCCGAGGCAAATTCCTGTAGCTTATGGTCCGGGTATCACCTCAAGATCTAAGTTGGAACTTCAAAACAGATCGTGGGAAGGTGCCGTAGAACAATACGAAAAAGGCGTTCATCTGTGTTTTACTACTGACCATCCGGTTGTTCCGTTAAATCATCTGGTTTTGCATGCCTCTTTAGCTGTCTCTGCAGGCATGCCTTCAGATGAGGCTTTGGCAGCCATTACAATAAAAGCAGCCGAACATATCGGAATGGAGAAGGAGCTCGGATCAATAGATAAGGGTAAAGTAGCCGATCTTCTGGTGTGGGACGGGGATCCTTTAAGCTACTCCAGTCATCTTCTCCTTGTCATGGTCGAGGGAAACATAGTGAAGCGTTCTTTGTAGTTTGAGCCTATCCTTTCCATTACCCCTCGATGAGTGCCTAAAAATAAAGACATACATACATAGGCAGGAGGGAACGGCAACGCCTATGTATGTATGTCCCGATGAGGAAGGGCTTTTCTAAAAAATATTTTACTACAAATTACATACAAATGCCAAAGGAAAAATGAAATTTTGTTTAGAGGAGGACAAACAATAATGCAGATTAGGGCTTTAAAGCAAGCCGATACCCTTGGAATGCTAGCGCCTGCGAGCCCAACCATTGAGGAGGACCTAAAGAAGGCCGAGATCGCGATTAACAAGTTGGGGTTTAAGGTCGTCGTTGGCGAGTCTTGTTATGCCCGTAGGGGCTATTTGTCGAGTGATGATTATTTAAGAGCCCGTGATGTAAACAAAATGTTCGTGAATGAAGATATTGACGGAATAATTTGTCTGCGCGGTGGATACGGGAGCATGAGAATACTCGATATGCTGGATTTCGATATTATCAAAGACAACCCTAAACCTTTTATAGGGTATAGCGATATAACGGCTCTGCTTGTAACTTTTTTTCAAAGGGCAAAAATGCCCACCTTTCACGGACCTATGGGAATAGATTTCGCGAAGGGTTTAGATGAATTTACTAAAAATAGTTTCATATCTGCAGTTTGCGGCTCAACGGAAAATATGATCCTATCCAATCCCGAAGGCCGACCACTTCGTGCTTTATCTCAAGGAGAAGCAGAGGGAGTAATTGTCGGGGGAAATTTGTCCATAGTTGCTGCTACGTTAGGGACGCCCTATGAAATAGATACTCGGGGGAAACTGCTTTTGCTGGAGGATATCGACGAAAAACCCTACAAGATAGATAAAATGCTTCTGCAAATGCGTTTGGCCGGGAAACTGGAAGAGGCTGTAGGTTTTATTTTGGGAGATTTTAGAAATTGCGAAGAGACAGATGCTTCCAAAAGCCTTAATCTTGAGGAAATATACTCTGATTACATAATCCCCCTCGGAAAACCCACAATAGCTAACTTTTCAGCTGGGCATTGTGATTCTAAAATTACCGTACCCATAGGTCTGAAGGCGCATTTGGATGCAACCAATTGTAAAATATGTATTCTAAAAGACCACATTGCCAATTGAAAAATCTTATCCCTTTTAAGTTTAGGGCTAATATGCTAAATTGCTTACTAAAAGCGCCATACCCAATTGATCCATTTCTCATCAGTATTGACTAATAAAAATAAGTTGCGTATAATGCGATTGCAACGCCGAGGTGGTGGAATAGGTAGACAC
>DGDP01000126.1 GCA_002385485.1 Acetomicrobium sp. UBA3949
GTTATGAGCCCGACGAGCTACCGGTCTGCTCCACCCCGCGATATCAACCATTACCCCGGACGCCAGATGGTGCCGGGCGCGGGACTTGAACCCGCACGGACCTTGCGTCCCCGGGATTTTAAGTCCCGTGCGTCTACCATTCCGCCAGCCCGGCTGGCAAGAAACATTATAGGAATATGCGGAGCAGTAGTCAAGGGGCGGTTTCGTCAGTTTTTATTATTTCTTTGCCATCGCTATCAATTTGTTTAATTCTTTGACTAGTGGCTGTACATCGCTCTTCGTAGCCCTCTTTTTCAAAATCTCCTCAGGTGTCAACTTTTTGCCCCAGTATGCTATGTTGGCATTCTCGTCCGTATCAACGGATCCTCCGCTCAAGGAAACCCCTGCAAAAGCTCCCTTGGCGATCGAATAACTGTAAATTGAATTCGTTGCGGCGCCAGCTCTGCGACCAGCGGGACCAGCTGCCACGGAAACATCCGCACCCAGGTTAACATGTTCTTTTTTTAAAGCTTCCAGTCCGGCATCGTCCATTATAACTAATATCAGGCCCGTCGATTGAACCCCTATCTGAAGTCCTACGGATATGCCGCCAACACTTAAAAACGAAGGTCCGTACCATTGATTCGTATTCGGATCCCTCCTTAACATCAACCCCTCGCCGAATTCCGCTCCAAATACAAACCCAGCCTTTGTAACGTTAGGGAATATTGCAATACCTTTGCAGTCTTTAAGCAAGTCCGTCAATCCTTCTACATCGCTTTGCCTTCCCATTTCCTGCAGCAGTTCGGTCGATAAAGTTATCATCTGTTCGGGCGTCTTGGCCCAAGCACCAGAGCCCGCAAAAACTATGGAAAGCACTGACAACAAAACAACTGCAACAATTTTGAAGTTTTTATATTTGACTTCTACCATCACCTTACCTCCCTTTTAATTTTATTTATTTTTATTATACTACACGACAGCATCTTTATTTTCATGGTAACTACCTATCCGCATACCCGTCATATATCTGAGTTAAACAATCATATTTGCAAGTATTAATATAATGTTGTTTGATTTAAATGATAGCGATATACTAGAAATATATTATATATTAACCTTCCTAAAAAATACCCGTGAGTTGGTGCCAAAGCACTTGACTAGAATCGCATGATCATGATAAACTTTGTATTGGCTGCGTCATGTGTTTATTATAATAAATCGTTAGGAGGATTACGTAATGTTACGTGATCATGAATACACATTAGATAAAGAATTGAGACTAGATAAGAACGAAAATCCCTTTGAACTTCCTCCCTCTCCCAGGGAAGAGATGCGACAGATAATCTCTAAAATCGACCTAAATCGCTACCCCGATCCCCTTGCAAACAAATTGCGAAGCAAATTAAGTATAAAGCTAAATTTCCCCCAGGAAAGAATCGTCATTGGCAATGGAGGCGACGAAATACTTTCCATGTTGTTTATGGCCTATGTTAAGCCTGGCGATAAAGTACTTACTGCATATCCTTGCTTTTCAGAGTACAATCGCCTTTGTAAAATATTTGGAGCCGAGCAACATGTAGTTCCCATTAATTTTAACGACAAACATATCACCCTGGATGTGGAGCAAATATTAGATGCTATAGCAAGAATATCTCCAAAACTAATACTGCTCGATAACCCACACAACCCGACAGGGACGTTCATAGATCCCGCACTTCTGATAAACATCGCAAAAATGTCACCCTGTCCCTTCGTGTTGGATGAAGCATACGTAGAATTCGCCTCCAGATCTTCTCTTGATGTTTTGAAGAAAAATTTTCCCTCCAATTTATGCATCTTAAGGACGCTGTCTAAGGCATGGGGACTGGCGGGATTAAGGGTTGGTTACTCCCTTTGTTCGAATGAAATTGCCAAGACATTGAATAAAATAAAAAGTCCTTTTAACGTTAACGTCATTTCACAGGAGATTGCCTGTATAATGCTAGATTACGACGAGTGGATGAAAAGCAGAGTTTACAGCATAAGATTTTTGCGCGACAAATTTATAGAAGAAGTTAATGAAATAGACTCCTTCTATGCATATCCCAGTCAGAGCAACTTCGTTCTTATACGGTCAGAGCTCGACAGGGACTATATAAAGGCTTTCCTGCGGGATAAAGGAATAAGGATAAATCTCCTGGACTTAGATATCGACAGCTTTACTTGGATGCGCGTTTCTATTGGAAAAGAGGAGGAATTGAATTATGTAATTCAAGCATTTCGTTCCATTGTACGACAACCAAATGCTGAATTTGTTATAGCTTAGATAATTCCCCCCTTGACAAATGCACGTTTAAAACTGTAGTATTTAATTCAGCAATGATAAGTCACACAGTAAAGTGTGAATCATCATGATATACGATAAAAAGGGGGGATAAAAGATGGCAGACAAATGGAAAGATCGGTTAACCGATCAACTCTGCAAAGCATTTTTGGCCTTGAAAAACGTCGATGAAATTTACAATTTCCTAGAGGATGCAGCAACAATTGGAGAAATCAGAGCCCTCGCCCAGAGGCTTGAAGTAGCTCGTTTGCTCGAAGAGGGATACACCTATCCTCAAATAGCACAACAGACAGGGGCGAGCACAGCCACCATAAGCCGTGTAAAGAAATTTCTGGAATATGGTGCCGATGGATACAAGTTGGTACTGGAGAGGCTCAAAAACTTCGAGGGCGATACGAGACCAGAATAGTTTGAAACTATATGATCTTGTGCGATAACAAATAAAGGGGACATCGAAATGATGTCCCCTTTATTTGTTATCGCGTCTTCCACCGAGAAGCGCTACCTACATCCTAAGAAACTTCATCAACATATTTTCATGGACTTCCATGGCTCCGGTAGGACACATCTCGTGACAACACAGACACTTAACACACATTGCTCTGTCTATGCGAGGAAGGGGGTCCATTCTGATAGCTTTCCGAGGACAGACATCGGCGCAAATCCCGCACTTTACGCATTTCTCTTCCTGGAGGCGGGGAGATAATGCAACCCATCTATGCGTCCAACCTCTAAGCCATGTGGGCAAAAGCCTCAGAGACGAACTGCTTTTAATGAACCCCTTTGATTCAATCTCATCAGGTTCCACACCTATAATTTCTATTTCATCGACGGAAGATGGTCCAATTCCCCTTTTTGCCGCGATGTTCAGCAATGGTATGTTTAAGGGATTCTTATATCCCATAACCTTTGCCGCCACGAAATCCAAGGCAAGGGCGTTTTTAGATGCCATAATAAGGCCAACAAATTTGGGATGTCCGTGGGTAGGGCCGTTTCCCTCCATAGCATATATGGCATCTAATACGTTCAATTCAGGTGGCCTTGTTAAATATAGATCCACTATAGCGTTGCATAATTGATTTATAGACATGGAAAAGTGAGCTCTTTTCCTGGTGCTGGTATCAGCTATCCCAAAACAATTCTTCACGCATGCAGTAATCTCCGTTTCGGCATGTGTTTTCAGTTTGGCAACATTGATCACGAAAGGCGCCTCAAAATAGCGTTTCGAAACGGTAAGCTCTTTTAGTACCACGTTTTCGTCCCGTTTGAGAACGACAAATCCGCCATCGGACAATATAGTAGCAATAGCGTTATCGTCGATTTCAACGGCACTTGTCATTCCTGTCAGCCTTAAAAGTTCCTCTTTCCTGTCGGCATAGAGATGTCCCGGCGAGTCTGCAACTGCAATTTCCCCCAAATGCCCCTTTTTTCTGGCCACTTTAATCAGAGCCTGAACGATGGAAGGATGAGTCGTTATGGCTAAATCAGGTTTTTTGGGAGCGAGGAGGTTTACCTTTAAAAGCAGTTTTTCGAACAAAAATCGTGAGGGGATCCATTCCTCAATAGCATCCAATGTGAAATTTAAGGCCTCACACACCTCATCGAGTTCATAGGACGAAGCTCGTCGAAGAGCTACTTTATATTTTTTTGTCACCTTTTTTCTCCTCCAAGACAAAAAGGCATAAATTTCGAGCATTTAACGGACATATCGTGCACTTAGGTCTTCTTGAGACGCAGATATTTCTTCCGTGAGATATGATGTCCAAATGGGCCGACCAGTATAAATCCGCAGGTATAACCGATCCCATTATCTTCTGTGTCTCTTCAGGTGTGCTTTTAGGGCTTACCCAACCTATTCTTTTACAAAGTCGGTTGACATGTGTATCCACAGGAAAAGCCGGTATCCCAAGATCGAAGAGAAGGACACATGCAACGGTCTTCGGCCCCACGCCCGGAAGAGAGCTTAAAAAATTTATTATTTCTTCTTTTTTCATGCCCTTCAATGGCTTTAAAGAACAGCTTCCAAATCGCTCGGTTATAAGGCCTAGCACGCTTTTTATCCTCGACGCTTTTATATTAGATAAACCTGCCGGTTTGATGACCTCAGCAAGCTCGGTTTCTGCTGTCACTAACACATCCTCCCATCGAGGATAGCGTGACCTTAAAAGCTCGTATGCACGATCTCTATTCTTGTCGTTCGTATTCTGGGACAATATGGTTAATATCAATCCATCCAGGGGTTCGTCACTCGTCGTTTTAGCGGGCCGCAAGTGAGACCAAAGGCCCGCTAAAACATCGATCGCGTTAAGAACCCACTCTCTTAAAGACAGCTCTGTAAGATTGCGCTCTATTAACATTCGATCAGTACCGCCAGAACTATTTACGGCTCCTTGTAATTTCGTCATTCTTAATTGTTCTCGTTGTTTTCTTCCCTTTCCGTCTTTTGAAGGGCTTTTTTAAGCTTTGCAGCTTCTTCCATAAAAAATCTAAGTCTTTCTTTGGCCTTGCCGTGAACAGTTTCGTCGGGATATTTGCCTGACTCATCCGGAACGCCCGCAGGAACACCTGTCACAATTTCCAAACCCTCATCAACGGTATCAATTGCCCATATGTGGAATTTTCCCTCTTCTACAGCTTCTAACACTTCGTGATCCAACATCAGGTGTATCAAATTTTGTTTCGGAATCATAACACCCTGTTCGCCCGTCAATCCCCGCAACTTGCAATACCTAAAAAATCCTTCGATCTTTTCGTTAACTCCTCCAATAGGCTGAATGCTGCCAAATTGATCTACCGAACCCGTCACTGCAATGCCTTGTTTTAAGGGATAGCCCGAAAGGGACGACAGAAGACAATATAGCTCCGTAGAGGAAGCGCTATCCCCTTCGATTTCTTCGTAGGTCTGCTCAAAGGCAATCCTGGCAGTCAGGGTAAGCGGCATATCTTGGGCATATTTCTTGCCCAAATAACTGGAGAGAATTAACAGACCCTTATTGTGGATCGGGCCCGTCAATTTTACCTCTCTTTCGATATTGACGACGCCCTCATGCCCCATATAAATGTTTGAGGTTATTCTAACGGGATGACCAAAGGAATGTTCTCTCATATCTATCACGGTAAGACCGTTGATTTGCCCTACTCTCTCGCCATCGACTTCAACGCGAAGGATTCCATCCTCAAAGGCCCTGAACATACGGTCCTCTATTAAGCTGACACGATAGCGCATTTCTTTGATAGCTTTCTTGACATCCGAAGCTTCTACTAACTCTTTACCTTCGGCCCTAGCCCAAGCGGTCGCTTCAACCAAAACTTCCGTTATTTTATTCATCTGTGTGGTCATACGTTGTTTGTGATCCGCCAAACGAGATGCATATTCTATGACTTCACCCACTGCTTCTCTATCATAGGGAAGCAGGTTTTCCTGCTGCGTATATTCCGCTATAAATACGGCCATATCATATTCGGTATTCTCGTTTCTCGGCATATCTACATCGAAATCAGCTTTTATCTTAAAGAGCTCCGAAAACTCTTTGTCATACAAGCTCAATAAATAATATATCAAACGAGTGCCTACAATTACTACCTTTATGTTCAATGGAATAGGTTCCGGCCTTAGGGAGGATACGGGCAAAAAGCCTAATTGTTCTCCCAAGTTTTCGATCGTAAGCTTCTCATCCTTGAGGGCACGTTTTAAAGCATCATATGACAAATATTGCCTTAACAGCTCTTCGGCCTCCAGAACCAGATATCCGCCGTTAGCCCTATGAATCGCACCTGCAACTATCTTTCTGAAATCAGTATAAAGATAACCCTGTCTGCTCTCATATTCCACCTTGCCCATCAGGTTGTAGTAGGTCGGATTGGACTCTCTAATTACAGGAGCGCCATCTTCGGGATCATTGCTGACAAAAACATTAACCATGTATTTACCGAAATCAACTTCAATGTTTTCATCCCTGGCCGCCGCAACAAAAATGTTGAAGTTTTTTATAACGTCCTCTTCCATCGAGGCGATCCATTTCAAAAGTTTCTGGGATTTTCCGTATCTTTCCCTTAATTCGCTGAGAAAAGGACTTATAGCGCTTCGCGAAATATTTCTCTCTAATTCCTTAATCCTGTCCTTAAGGTTTTTTTCTAAGTCCCTTATCTTTCTTAGGGTCTCAAGGGTGTGCTGCGAAATCTTCTCAGATATTTCCTGAAGCCTTTTCTGTTCCTCCTCGGGGAGTGCTTCAAATTCCTCCTGTTGCATTTCCCTTTGAACTACCTTTCCATCCTCTTCGACTTTAACTAAGGGGATATTCACGAAACCCTGAGGAGTACGTTTTATAAGGAATCCGTTTTGTTGCGCTATATTTCGCAAACGATCCATTAATTCATTGACCTGTTCTTGAAATTCTTTTACCAATTGCGCCTTTGCATCCTCGTATTGGCTATCTTCAAAGGCTTTGCTCAAGGTTGACTTAAGCTCCTCTATCACTTCGGTCATGGTCTGAGCAAACCGCTTGCCCTGCCCTGCCGGCATATTGATGGCAATTGGGGAGCTTGGGTTTTCAAAATTGTGCATGTAAAGCCAGTCATCCGGCGCAGGTAACTTTTTTGCTTTGGCTTCTATCTGTCGCATAGCGTAGGTCATTCGTCCACTGCCCGGGTTGCCAACTACAAAAATATTAAACCCTTTTTTATTGAGCGATAGTCCAAAAGAAACCGCCTTTGCAGCACGCTCCTGCCCTATTAACCTTTTATCGCTAACCAATTCAGCGGTGGTTGAAAAAGAAAATTTCTCCATGGAAACCCTGGAGCGCAGCAATTCTTTCGGTACTCTTTTTTCTTCTAAAATTGATGACATTTATCTATACCTCCTTTGCTTCACTACAGCCGGCTATAATACCTCCACCAACTACAACGTCTCCGTCATAAAGGACGAGCGACTGCCCTGGCGCTACTCCCCAAAAAGGACTCTCCAAAGCCTTAACTGTAAACCCTTCTTCCCCACTATCCATCAATGCAACCGGTTTTGGCGTAGTTTTGTATCTGTGCTGAGCACTATATACTTTTCCAATTTCGAGCCCTTCCAGCCAATGGGGAGAGTAACATTTTACAAATCGTCTTTGCAAATCCTCTTTTCTTCCAACTATTAGGGCGTTTTCTGAAGCGTTAATTTCCGACACATACCATGGACCGTTTGGCAAGCCAAGACCCTCTCGCTGTCCGACGGTATAATATCCGACCCCTTTATGGCTGCCTAAAAACTCCCCTTTCAAAGATAAAATTGGCCCCTCTTTAACATCGATTCTCGAAGATAAAAAACCCCTTAAAGTTTCGTCACGCCTCAAAAAACATAAATCTGCGCTTTCTTCGACATCATCGAAGATATTCCCAAAAATCTCTCTGGCTTTCTTTTTCACTTCGGCCTTCGTTAGATCACCCAGTGGAAAGATTACACTGCTCAACCAATTTTTAGGGAGGCGATAGAGCATGTAGCTTTGCTCTTTTTTGGGATCTTTCCCTCGGACGAGATGGTAATTCAAGTCATTTTTATAAATTTTAGCATAGTGTCCCGTAGCTATGAAATCGGCATTATAGCAGTTGCGCAAATCGAACAATGTTTTAAATTTAACATTTGGATTGCAAAATACACAGGGATTAGGAGTTTTCCCATTGGAGTAAGATGTGATTAAGGGCACTATTACTTCACTGTTAAATTTCTCTCTTATATCAATTACATAAAAGGGCACTTTTAACAGTTCGCAAACTCTACGCGCCCTATCGACATCTTCTTCGTGACCATCGGACATCACTAAAAAACAGCCAACTACTTCATGCCCCTGTTTCACCAGCAAGGATAAAGCAAAGGAGCTGTCTATTCCACCGCTTATGGCAGTAATTATCCTCAATTTCCATGTCACACACCTTTTATCAATTTATATATTTGTAATACAAATGTAGGAATTAAAGCACCTATTAATACTATACCCCATTCACCTGCAGACAAAGGAACTATCTTCAATACTCTTTGAAATATAGGAATATAGGTTATGGCGACTTGAAGTAACATAGACGCCAGCACACCTAAAAAGAGATAAGGGTTTTTCAGCAGATCCGCTGGGTTTCTCAGTATACTTGATTCTCTAACGCTGAAGACGAAGAACAATTGAGTTAAAACTAAACTGTGAAAGCTGATCTCAGTAGCCTTCAAGCTAGAAAAGCCCAAATATTTTAGAGAATACAATGTGATGCCGAGAACGCCAAGAAACATTACAGACCCGAAAAAGCCTATCTTAATTTGGTGCGCCCTCGTGAGGATATCCTCGTCCTTTCTTTTAGGAAGCCTTTTCATCGTGTCTGCCTCGGGCGGATCCAAGGACAAAGCCAATGCCGGAATTACGTCTGTCACAAGATTTATCCATAATATCTGCAAAGGCAACAGTAAAGCAGGAAGCTTTAACAATATCCCGCCGAACACGACAAGCACTTCGCTTAAATTGCAGCAAAGCAGATAAATAACAGCTTTCCTTATATTGTCGAAAATTCTTCGACCCTCAGCTACCGCATTGACGATGGTAGCGAACCGATCGTCCTCGAGAATGATATCGGCGGCCTCTTTGCTTACTTCAGTGCCTTGAATGCCCATAGCTATGCCAACATCGGCTTGTTTTAAGGCTACTGCATCGTTCACTCCGTCGCCGGTCATCGCTACTACTTCGCCTGCTTTTTGAAGACCCTTTACGATCTTAGATTTATGCTCCGGAAATACTCTAGCTATCACTGCTACCTCTCTCGCTCTCCTTGCGATCTCTTCTTCGTCCATCTCAGATATTTGTCTGCCATCAAGTGCTTCCAGGCCATGATCGTCCATAATGCCCACTTCTTTTGCAATGGCAACAGCTGTGGTAACGTGATCTCCAGTAACCATGATTACATGGATGCCTGCATCCCTGCAGGAGGCGACGGCTTCTTTGACCTCTTCTCTGGGCGGATCCATTATCCCCACCACGCCCAAAAAGGCCAATTCATCAAGTGAATGTCCGAAGGCAAAGGCAAGGGTCCGCATCCCCATCTTGGCCAGCCTCTCCACATCATCCTTCCATTTGTCCCTAAGTGTGGAAGAAAGGGGCTTCAATGCATCATTTTCGTATATAAAACTACAATCCTGCAGCAAGCGTTCCGGAGCTCCCTTGACTGCAATACCATTGTCGTGGTATGTCGCCATCCTCATGACGGAAGAATCAAAGGGATCTTCCTTTAGTCGTGGATATTCTCGCCTTATTTCGTTGGGATCAAACCCATTATCATAAGCCCATTTTAGCAAAGCCACTTCCATGGGGTCGCCAATTTGATTTTCGTGATTTATTGAAGCATTGTTACATAATACGGCCACTCTAAATAGAAGTTCTCTCGCTTTATCGCTTGCGATGAGCGATTCTCGAACCGTCATCTTGTTAAGAGTAATCGTTCCGGTTTTATCTGTACATATAACTGAAGTGCTTCCCAAGGTCTCTACGGAAGCAAGGTTTCGAACGAGGGCGTTAAGCTTAGCCATACGATGGACGCCCAGGGCGAGAGTCATCGTCGCCACGAAGGGAAGACCCTCGGGAATAGCAGCAACTGCAAGGGCAATACCTATCTGAAACATAGCCAATAGCTCATTACCCTCGAGCACTCCTATGGCTACTATAAGAAATATGATAGCAAGTACGAGTTTAATGAGAAATTTGGTGAATTTGGCAAGGCGAGCTTCCAGGGGTATCTCCCTCTTTTCGACTTTTTGCAGCATAGTACTTATACGTCCGAGTTCCGTATGAAGACCGGTAGCGCATACCAACATTTTGCCATTACCTCTTACCACGGCCGTTCCCGCGTAAAGACAATTAATCCTATCCGGAAGCAATGTATCTTTGGGCAAAGTGTCAGTAGTTTTATCAACAGGTACGGATTCTCCCGTTAAAGTAGATTCGTCGACGGCCAATGAGAAAGCTTCTATTAATCTTCCATCGGCGGGGACGACATCGCCGGCTTCCAGCAAGACTACATCACCTGGGACCAGCTCTTGTGAAGGTAGCAACCCTATCTCCCCGTCGCGAATAACCTTAACTTGCCTTACAATCATCGATTTTAAAGCCTGAAGGGCCTGCTCGGCTCGATATTCAGTCAAAAAACCTATTACAGCATTGATCAATATGACTACAAGTATAGCCCCTGCATCCAGCCTTTCTCCCATAATGATACTGATACAAGCAGCTAAAGCTAAGACGTAAACCATCGGACTTTTGAACTGCCTCAAAAGAAACTTCCACCAGGGAACCTTCTCCTCCTCAGCCAATTCGTTGGGTCCAAAAATTTGAAGCCGTCTGGCGGCTTCATCTTGTGACAAGCCTCTTGCATCCGATAAGTTAAGTTTTGCGAAAAGTTCCTCCTCCGAAATGCAGTGAAAGTTTTTCAACTGACTGGCGCTATTCAACAAAGGCCCTCCCTCTTTATTAATATTCTATGCCCTTTCTGGCCAACATATTTTTTTGATAGGGATGTTTTATCTCCACCATCTCAGTAACTAAATCGGCTACTTCTATTATTTCCTTTGGTGCATATCTACCCGTCAAGACCACTTCAATTGAGGCAAGTTTCGCGCTGATTAAGTTTAGCACATCCGAAACCTTCAGCAAATCAAAATAGACTGCAACATTTATCTCGTCCAACACTACCAAATCGTATTTTGGATCGGTCAGACATCTCTCAGCTATCCCTAATCCCCGCCTGGCTTCTCTTAAATCGACTTCGGTATGTTCGCCCTTTTTAAAACATCTATCGCTACCGGTTCGAAAGAGCTCCACACCCGGAAGATAGCTCAATCCCTTAATTTCTCCGTAGAATGGCCATCCCTTCATAAACTGAACCATGGCCACCTTTCCTTCATGACCCACGCAACGCACTATTAAACCCATGGCTGAAGTGGTCTTTCCCTTACCGTTTCCTGTATAAACATGAATTAAACCCCTTTCAAACAAAGACAAGAATATCGCCTCCATTGAAACAAATTTACGATAGGATTACAATGCCTTTTGCAAGGAGGTATGTCAATAGATATGAAAAAAATTTTTCTCGTTAAAGGTGTCGTGCAGGGCGTTGGTTTCAGGCCCTTTTGCTCAAAATTAGCCAAGGAGCTAAAGTTGGGAGGAAGCGTTCAAAATAACTCTTCGGGCGTCTTAATAGAACTGCACGGCGACAGAAAAAGTATAGAATTATACGCAGAAAAGCTCGTGGATGAGGCTCCGCCTCTTGCAATGATTCAGTCAGTAGAGTCGATATACGAGGATGAAACCTCGACAGATCCTGAGGATTTCATAATAAGAGAAAGCGAAAAACAGGATATTCAGAAGGTCCTTATACCTCCGGATATAGCCACTTGTGAAGATTGCCTAAAGGAAATGAGAGATCCTAATGACAAAAGATATAGATATCCCTTTATAAATTGCACGAATTGCGGTCCGAGGTACACAATAATAAAAGAGCTTCCCTACGACAGAACAAAAACTACCATGGCATGCTTTCCAATGTGCGACGAATGTCGCAAAGAGTACTCCGATGTCTCGAACAGGCGTTATCACGCACAACCAAATGCATGCCCCAATTGTGGGCCAACTCTGTGGCTTTGCGATGCCAAAGGAGAAAAAATGGCCATAAACAACGATGCCGTTTTATTAGCGAGCAAATACCTGAGGGAAGGCAAGATATTGGCAATAAAAGGAATAGGCGGATATCATTTGGCCTGCGATCCCAGAAACGACAGAGCTGTTAAAGAACTTAGAATTCGCAAAAAAAGGCCTGACAAACCCTTTGCTTTAATGGCAAGAGATCTCGAAGCTGCAAAAAGTATAGTGCTAATAAACGAAAAAGCGATGAAATTACTGCTTTCTCCTCGAAGGCCAATTGTCGTATGTCCAAAAGGCAAAGACGACAATCTATCCAAATATGTAGCCCCAAATATAGATACCTATGGAATAATGTTGCCCTACACCCCAATTCATCATTTGCTCTTGGAGGAACAGGACCTTCTCATAATGACGAGTGCCAACATCTCCGACGAACCCTTAGTTGCAGGAAATAGAGAAGCTTTGGAAAAGCTTGGTCCGATAGCCGATTATTTTCTGATGCACAACAGGGATATCTACGTGAAAATCGATGATTCTGTAATCGCCATGGCTGGAATGACCCCGATTTTTACCAGGAGAGCACGCGGATATGTTCCCCAGCCTTATACTTCAAAAAAAGCGCTTCCGCCTATATTTGGTGCCGGCGGCGAGATGAAATCGACCTTCTCTGTGACACATGATCATTACATATTCACAAGCCAATATCTCGGAGATTTAAAGGACATCTCAAGTATTGCTTTATATGAACATGTAATGGACATGTTCATATCTCTATACGAAATATCTCCTTCATATTTAGTATACGATAAACACCCACTATACTTATCGACTCGAATAGCAAGTAATAAGCTGTCAAGCCTGAAATGTAAACTGTCCGTGCAGCATCATCATGCCCACCTGGCAGCCTGTCTTTGGGACAACGATTTCTCGGGAGAGGCAATAGGATTGATGCTTGACGGCACAGGCTTTGGTGATGACGAAAGTATATGGGGTGGCGAGATTTTGATCGGCAGTGCAAAATCTTTCTCCAGGGCAGGACATCTTTTGCAGGCTCCCCTTCCCGGAGGCGACAAGGCAGTTTCAGAGCCTTGGCGTTTTGCTCTTTCTTTGTTGCTGCAAACTTTCGAAAAAATGGAAGCCCTCCAAATTGCTCTCCAGCTTTGGCCTAAGGAACAGGACAAAATAAATATCATTGCTCAAAACGCTGATAAATATGTCAAAACTTCTTCTGCAGGGAGGCTCTTCGACGCTGCAGCCTCTATATTGGGCCTACGAAATAAAGTATCTTACGATGCTCAGGCCGCAATCGAGCTCGAGGCTATAGCAAAGGGAAAGGCATGCGCCCCCTTCGAAACAATAGAAAAAGGAGATGCATTGCTTATTGATTGGCGTCCCGCAATTCGCTGGTTGATAGAAGGTATGAATAAAAAAAATAAAGCCCAGCTTGCAGCCGGGTTTCACGACGGACTCTCCAAGGTTTTAGTAAATGTCAGTACGAAACTTGCTGCGCAATCGGGAATACGACATGTAGCACTATCGGGAGGAGTCTGGCAAAACAGGAGGCTTTTAAACGTAACTTGTGCTCTGCTAAAAGAAGCAGGGTTAATACCCTTAACCCACAAGAGAACTTCGCCTAACGATGAATGCATATCGCTTGGCCAGGTCGCCGTTGGGCTTGCTCATTGGCAGTAAAAAACAGAGGGCGACAGTTGTCGCCCTCTGTTTTTGCCTCGGATTTGAATGGGAATTCTTAAACGCGTTTTACATGCGCTGCTTGAGGTCCCTTAGCTCCATCAACAACTTCAAACTCTACCTTGTCACCCTCCTCAAGGGTTTTGAAACCCTTCATATCGATAGCTGAATAATGCACAAAGACGTCTTTACCATCCTCCGACGTAATGAAACCATAGCCCTTCGTTGCATTAAACCACTTGACAGTCCCTAACATTCTTTGCTCCTCCCAATTACAAAAATCAACCGCACTCAACGATGCGATGTTGTCATTAACTATAACAACATTTTACAGTTCCGTCAATAAAAAGTTGCCCTTCAAAGCTAATAACTGATGTTTCAAATACCAAGATTTTCTTTTTCATTAAAGCAGTCACTCTACTCCATCCAATAATTGGGCGCTTCCTTGGTTACCACTACATCGTGGGGGTGACTTTCCTTAACCGATGCAGCTGTAATTCTGATGAATCTCGCCTTCTCCTGTAAGGACTTTATATCAGGAGCCCCAACATAACCCATTCCTGCTTTTAATCCGCCGACCAGCTGGTATATGAGCGCTGATAACGGACCTTTATAAGGCACTAAGCCTTCTATCCCCTCGGGAACCAGCTTTTCATCAGCCACTCCTTCCTGAAAATATCTGTCCCTGCTTTTTCCTTCTTTCATAGCTGCTAGGGAACCCATACCTCTATAACTTTTGAAAGACCTGCCGCGATAAATTACCTCTTCGCCGGGACTTTCCTCTGTCCCGGCGAAGAGTGAGCCTATCATTACCACATCAGCTCCGGCAGCAATGGCTTTAGTGATATCGCCAGAATATCTTACACCTCCGTCGGCTATTACTTTAACGCCTTTGGGCCTTGCTATTTTCGAGGCATTCATAATTGCGACTATTTGAGGTACACCTATTCCCGCTACAACACGAGTCGTACAAATAGAACCAGGCCCCACTCCAACCTTGACTCCATCTGCACCTGCTTCTATCAAGGCCTGCGTTCCCTCAGAAGTGGCGACATTTCCCCCTACGACGGGCAGGTCGTTATATCTTTCCTTAAGCTTGCGAATCGTTTCGAGAACCAGCTTCGAGTGTCCATGGGCAGTATCTACAACTATTGCATCTACTCCTGCAGCAACCAGCTGCTCGGCCCTGGCTATTGCCTCGGGGCCGACGCCTATGGCAGCTGCTACACGCAATCTGCCCTTCGTGTCTTTAGACGCATTAGGAAATTCCTTTGCCTTGATTATATCCTTTATAGTTATGAGTCCCTTCAGATGACCTTCGCCGTCGACAATGGGTAATTTTTCCACCTTATGCTTCATTAAGATAGCCTTGGCATCTTCCAGCGTGGTCCCGATATGTGACACTATCAAATTTTCCTTGGTCATCACGTCCTTGATGGGCTGATCGTAATCTGTAATAAAGCGCAGATCCCTATTGGTGATTATTCCAACGAGCTTCATTTCGGCATCGACGATTGGCACGCCGGAAATATGGTAGTGTTCCATTAAAGCAACGGCGTCACGAAGGGTATCTTCCGGGTGCAAATAAAAAGGGTCAACTATTACGCCCGACTCGGAACGCTTAACCTTGTCGACCTCCTCAGCCTGGGCATCAGGCATCATGTTTCGATGTATTACGCCAATGCCGCCCTCTCTCGCTATCGCAATGGCTAAACGGCCATCGGTCACTGTATCCATGGCGGCACTACATATGGGGATGTTAAGCCCAATCCGAGAAGTAAAGAAGCTTTTTACGCAAACTTGGGAAGGTATCACCTCACTGTAGCTTGGTTCAAGTAAGACATCATCGAAGGTAAAGCCCTCGTATTCGACAAATCTTTCAGAAAGATCCATCGTTATAATCCTCCTTTAATTTTAATCTACTAATCTTGATATGATTTCCTCTTTGCCCAAAACTTCCATGATCAGCGGCAGAGGGGGGCCCGAAATTCTACCTGTAACGAAAATTCGCAACGGATGAAAAAATTCCCTGGCTTTCAAACCAAGCCTTTTCTGAAAAGCCCTGAGCTTATCCTCGATTTTAGCTTTATTCCAGTCATCTAATTTAGAAAGTTCCGCTTTTAAATCCCTCATCCAGGGAGGAACTGCTTCATGAACTTGAGGCCTGTGAAACAACCAATTTAGGCTTTCTAACAGCTCTACAATAGTGGCTTGACCCGATAAAGCTTCAGGGAGCAGCATAGCCAGCTCCTCGGTAGTAATCCTAACGGGCAAGCCGCCCTCACTGGTCATTTTTACGATTACATCTGCCAGCCATTTCAAATCCTTTCTTTTGATGGCTTCACTCCCCCACCATCTCAATCTTTCCTCGTCATGTATTGGAGAAGATCTCGATATTGAGGAAAGTTCAAATCGCTTAGCCATTTCGTTAAGATCAAACAGAAAATCCTCGCCTTCAACCGCCCAACTTAATGTTGCTAAATAAGCCCTCACCGCTTCCGGGAGATAGCCCCTTTGCCTAAGATCGTCGATACTTTCGGCCCCCTCCCTTTTGCTCAATTTCCTGCCTTCTCTGGAGAGTATCATTGGAATGTGAGCAAAGGATGGAGGTTGCCACGAAAGGGCCTTAAACAGGAGCAGTTGTCTTGTTGTATTCGGAAGGTGCTCGTCACCCCTAATTACATGGGTTATCTCCATAAAATGGTCGTCTACCACTGCAGCAAAAAGATAGGTGGGAATTCCATCGGAACGCATCACGATGAAATCTCCAACTTCGCTATAAGACAAAGCATAAGTACCGTGAACTTCGTCATGAAATTCTATCCTTCCATCCCTCTGCGGGACCTTGAAACGCCATGAGGGAACCCTTCCCTCCCTTTCTAGTATCTTTCGATCCTCTTCGGTAAGATTTCTGCATTTTCCGGAATATCTCGGGGGCATGCCCCTGGATAGCTGCTCTTTTCTTTCTGCTTCAAGCTCTTCTGGCGTACAATAACAGGGATATACGTAATCGGTTTCTTTAAGTTTTTTTAAAATTTCCAGGTATAAAGACAACCTTTCGCTCTGCCTGTATGGGAGGTGGGCTCCCCCCACATCCGGACCTTCGTCCCATTCCAATCCCAACCACTTTAAATCTCTTTTTATTGATTCTTCAAATTCAGGCGAAGAGCGGTCTCTGTCTGTATCTTCGATACGAAGCACGAATTTTCCATTCCATTTTTTGGCCCAAAGCCAATTAAATAGAGCTGTCCTTGCACCACCTATATGTAAATTCCCGGTAGGCGATGGGGCAAAACGTGTTCTGACGCTCATTACGCGAATGCTCCTTTCTGTTCTTTGGTTATTACTCCGGCAAGTGAAGAACCTCCATTCTTAATTTAGCAACACCTCTACGGGTTATGCCCAACAGTTCAGCGGCAAGCCTGGACACATCTATTATGCCGCTTTTAGCGCAACGATCGTTAATTCTAACAATTATACTCTTGTTGTTCTTCGGGTTATGAAGTTTCACTATGCTATTGAAGGGAAGATCATTTGAGGCAGCAGTCAGCTTCCAGTTATAAAAAATCTCTCCGCTGGCTGTTTTGTTTCCTTCCCACTTTGGGCCTCCATACCATGTAACCGTAACATAATCTTTATTTATAGCTGTATCGTGCAAACCGTAAAGAGCTTCGTAAACGTTTGACAGCCAGATCCCTACTAACAACTGCGGGGTGCTATTGTGATATTCAGCGATATCGGGAGTTACGGCAAAGATGTCTTTCCCGTTTTTGGAAGATATGACAAAAACATCCTCCTCGAGCTTGTTTATTTTAAAGTACAGACCTTTATTGTTTCTTTCAAAGAGTTTTTGGAGCTTTTCGTTGGACGAATATATCATATCAGCCATTTCTGCGGGCGCAGATGCAACTAACTTTCCATTAACGTATAATTTAACGGAGGTCCCCGCATTACTGACCCATGTATAGGGCTTTAGGGCAATGGCTCTTTTTGGCAACAGGAGGGAGCACAAAATGAGCAAGGCCAATAAAAAAGACCTTTTATTCAACACCTTTACCACTCCATCGCCCCCCTCATCGCAGCTACGGCATGACAACGCATGCAACGAGCTGTTCCTACGGCGCCCACTCCTTCACCGGACTTTATCTTCAAATTTACAATATCGTAGCGCCTATAGGTCAAAACCGACAAAGCCCTTTCGAGATTGGTTTTAAAAGTATCGACATAACATCCGAGTTTAGGCAGCTGTGCTTCCAATGTCACATCCAGAGAAATCAGGATCCAAGCTTTTTCGAACAATAGGTGTGCTATTTCCTCGAGAATTAGAAGGCTATTAGCGTTTTTGTACCGCTCATCGGAAGAAGGGTATAGACTCCCCAAATCCGGCTCTCCGGCAGCTCCCAACAAAGCATCGGCCACTGCATGAGAAATTACATCGCCGTCGGAGTGGCCATCCAACCCCAGAGGAGCACTGGGAATGAATTCCCCTGCAAGAATGAGTTTTCTCCAGGGGCGTAAAGGATGAATATCAAAGCCGTGGCCAACCTTAAGGGGGCTCATGCCCTCAACAATGTTATGACAAAGCTTGAAATCGCTTTCGTAAGTTATCTTCACGTTGCTCGGCTCGCCTTCGACAAAATTAATGTGACGTCCTGTCTTTATCCATGCTTCTGCTTCGTCAAATACGCCATCTCCTACCATCTCCATGACCGAGATCAACTCCCTTCTTGGAAAAGCCTGAGGTGTCTGTGTACACCAGAGGTTCTCCCTAGAGACTGGCACGATTTCTCCTCCTTCGGAAACCCTCTTTAACGAATCCCTCACGGGAATTAAGGGAATAACACCGGCTTCAGGAGATAGGGCCGATATAACTTTTTTGACCAAATTTGACGAAGCTAGGGGACGAGCTGCATCGTGAACGAGAACGTAATCGCCGTCGGAAGCTTTGACGCCTAAAATTGAAGACATGGCCCTTGTATCGCCGCCATTTATGGCCTTAAAAGGCATCTTATGAGCTTGTAAAACCTCTACATGAGAAGAAAAATCGTAGTCCTTTGGAAAAACTACGACCACTTCACAAATGAGGTTCATGTCGTAAAGTTTTCTCGCCAGCTTAACCCCCCATGCCCAGAGAGGAATGCCTCCTAAAAGCCTAAATTGCTTAAAAGGGGTGTTCATCCTGGCGCCTTTTCCGGCAGCCAGAATCACGAAAGAGCAATTTTTCAAATTCATCAGCCCGTCACTCGTCTCACTCTGCCGAATATCATTCTCCCGGCAGAGGTTTGTAATAATGACGTTATAACTACCTCAACCCTTTTTCCAATGTATTTTTCTCCATCTTCTACTACCAACATCGTCCCGTCGGTGAGATAAGCCACTCCCTGATTGGGTTCTTTTCCTTCTTTAATAACATCTACCTCAAGAGTTTCACCTGGTATCAAAACCGGTTTAAGCGCATTGGCCAGATCGTTAACATTTAAAACGTCAAGTCCCTGTATGCTTGCAATTTTGTTCAAATTATAATCCGTAGTAATTATCTTTGCCTTCAATTTTTTGGCCAGCTCGATCAAACCCTCATCAACAGTATCAACTTTCAGCTCTTTTAAAGGCTGTTCTAATATTTCGAGCTTGAAGTTGGGCAATTTTTGGAGTTCCTCAACAACTTCCATTCCCCTTCTCCCCTTTGCCCTCCTTAACGGATCCGTCGAATCTGCAATTGCTTGGAGTTCCAACAAAACAAACCCGGGAATGCACATAACGCCTTCTATAAATCCGACTCTTGCTATATCTAATATTCTGCCATCTATTAACGCGCTCGTATCAAGCAATTTAATGCTGTCATGGTTAAACTCATCGCGCATTTTTTTGCCCTTTAAATGAAGCCTGTCCCTTAGAAGTTCAAAGGACGACCACATGCTGATGATTTCATCTTTTCTTTTTAAAAAGAGGATCAAACCCACATAACCTAATACTACATTCAAGAGAATTGCCAAATAAAATCCCAAATTCGGGATTGAAGATAGGGGCATGGCCAATAGATTTGCTACAATCAAACCTATAATTAAGCCTAAAATTGCAACGAACAAATCCTGCCATGCGAAAGTCTGCAAAGATCTTTCGAATATGATGCCAATTCGGGCAATTCCGCGAACGAACAGGGGGGCAAGCAAATAGCCCAGAAGGGCGGGAATCATTATAACAAAGCCCCACATCGCCATGTCCCATATCAACGCACTTGTTGGCCACCAGGAACTGGATGATAGATATTGTGCCAGTTGATATCCTGCTATGACGCCCAATATGCTGAGAATAGTTCTAGCTATTATGTTGACAAGTCGTCCCATGCCTTCTTGCATATAAACGTACCTCCTCTTACTGTCTGCCTTCGCCTCTTTTGATGTATGTCCTTGCTTCAAGGGCGGCGTGCAGGGTCGTTCTATCAGCGAAACTTACACTACCACCGACAGGTAGGCCATACGATAATCTGCTAACTGTTACGGGCAGGGGCTCCATGATCTTAGATATCAAATTCATGGTTAACTCTCCTTCGACCTTGGGACTAAAGGCTAATATGACCTCCTTAACCTCTTCTTCAGAAACCCTTTTCACCAAGCGCTCTAAAACTTGAGGGGCTATTTCCTCATCGTCTAAAGGAGAATATAGCGATCCCAATACGAAGTAAAGTCCGTTATATATGCCCGCCTGTTCGATTGTAATGAGATCCTCGACCGATTCTACGATACATATGGTCGACTTATCCCTGAAGGGATCACAACATATAGAACATGGATCCTCATCGGTTATATTGCCACACCTGCTGCAGGGATGGAGCAAGGAATTGCATTTTGCAATACACTCAGCCAATGATTCGGAAAAGCTTTTGGGCTGCTGTAATAAAAATAGCACCATCCTCCTCGCGCTTTTCTCGCCAATTCCGGGAAATCTCTCAAATAGACGTATTAAATCCTCCAATGCCTTTGCCAAAGCCAATTAGGTCACCCGCTTCACAAAAACTACATGAGCCCCGGCATGCCAAAACCTGCGCCAAACTTGCTGAGCCTTTCGTTAGCCAACTCCTTGCTCTTTCGTTGAGCGTCATTGATGGCCGCCAATATCAAATCTTCCAGCATCTCTACGTCTTCGGGATCGACGACATCCGGTTCGATGGATATGGAAAGGAAATCGCCCTGTCCGTTGCACTTTACCTTTACCACTCCTCCTCCGCTTTCGCCTTCGACAACTTCCTTCGCGAGTTCCTCTTGAATCTTCATCATCTGCGCTTGCATTTTCTGGGCTTGTTTCATAATTTTGTCCATATTCACAACTAATTACCTCCTTTAAGTTCTCTTTTTTTCATCCAACTTTTCGTGACAAAGCGTTCTTGTCTTTCTCTTTCATTTAAGTAAAAAATTATCTGCCGCCTTTCCGCTTCAAGCTGTGGTATAAGGTTTTGTTCCATAGTGTTTATCTTCAAAAGCGTTTTTTTCAACTCCCTCTCAAGCGATCTCAATTTTACATGTAAATTTATATACTCCCAAAGCAGTTCTTTGGCCTCCGCCAGATCTTGTATCAGTAAATCCACATAAAGGGAAAATAACATGGGATCGTAAAGTTGTGAAGTTGCCGGGAACCCGCCACTGGGAAAAAATGAAGGGTATTTGCATCCCATCGCTTGATTAATGCTCCTATCAACCTTATTTAAGGGTATGCTTATTCCAAGGAGCGATATGGAAGCCTCTCCATCGTGCAATCTGGCCAATGCATAGGAAGAATATATTTTTGCACAACTTTTTAAAAATGTCTCCCTTACCTCTCTGAATTTCTTCCTGTCGCTTTCAATCATTTGCAAAAGGGCATCCCTTTTTTTCTCGAGGATCTCCTTCCCTTTTTTCATTGTTGAAATGGTTCGTTTAAGCTCTAACAATTGATCCCTGGTCGGCGGCCTTCGGCTCATGCCTTTGTTCCCCTTTTAAGCATCACTTCATCTATGAGATTTACAGGCAATCGATGAAGTTCGTCTTTGGGCAAAGTCAGGAGACAATTCCATGCATGTTCCAATGTTTCATCCAGGCTTCGACGTCTCTCCCCCTGATTTACGAATTCAGATTCAAATTTCTCTCCGAAACTTAAATACGACATCTCCGTGGGCGTGAGCCCCTCTTCGCCAATAATGGTTTTTAGTCTGATAAGATACTTAAAACGCCCATATGCTGCATAGAGCTGGTCGGATAGGGCGCGATGTTCCGGAACAGTCGAGCCCTCCCCTATACCCTTGTTCATTAACCTGCTCAAACTAGATAATACATCTATGGGAGGATATATCCCCTTGCCGTGAAGTTCTCTGTCCATGACGATTTGCCCTTCGGTTATATATCCTGTCAAATCCGGTACGGGGTGGGTCAAATCATCATCTGGCATTGTAACGATAGGTATTTGTGTAATGCTGCCTTTGATGCCTGATATACAACCTGCTCGCTCGTAAATGCTTGCTAAATCAGAATACATATAAGAAGGAAATCCCCTACGTCCCGGTATTTCTTCTCGTGCTGAACTTATCTCCCTTAGGGCTTCACAATAATGTAACATATCGGTCAGAACTACAAGGACATCGTATCCCTTCTCAAAAGCAAAATACTCTGCCACTGTCAAGGCCATTCTTGGGGTTAATATCCTCTCTATTGAAGGGTCTCCCGCCAGATTAAAGAAAAAAACGCCTCTATATATTGCACCGCTCTCACGAAAGGCTTCCCTAAAATAAGATGCTTCCCTTTGCGTTATACCCAAAGCAGCAAATACTACCATAAATGGCGACGAATCCGCAGAGGTCGCAGGCGTTCGAGCGTACTTTACTATCTGGGCCGCTAATTTATCGGCCGGTAATCCGCTCCCCGTAAAAATGGGAAGTTTTTGCCCTTTAACTAAGGTGTTCATCAAATCAATTGTCGATATCCCGGTCTCAATAAATTCATGGGGGCTTTTGCGACGCCAAGGATTTATCGCATTGCCCTGGATAGGGGCCCATTTTTCGATACATGATATAGGACCTTCTCCATCTATAGGCATTGCTCTGCCGTTCAATATGCGCCCCTGAAGAGCTATACCTAAAGGAATCTTTACGACATCCCTTTCTAGCCATACTACCGTATTATTTGGTGCTAGCCCCATCGTTTCACCAAAGACCTGGATGACGCATAGGTCATCGACAATTTGCAGTATTTGACCGTAATCTTCTCCAAAGTTGGACTCTATCTTTACTATTTCCCCTATACCGCCTCTCGCAACCTTGCTCACAAAAAGAAGGGGCCCTGCTATCTTTTCAACGGTCTTGTAACCTTCTTTTAAAAGCTTCATCGTCACTACACCCTTCATCTATATAAGATCTGATAATTCCTCTTTCAGCTTTTTAATATATGAAGTCAAGCTGTTTTCGTAATCTTCAGTATTTTGAGATCTTAATTTCATTAAGTCCGCAACAAAAGCAAATTGAGAATCTATCTGTTCGAACAACACCCCGCTATTAAGAGCCCCTCTTATCTGTTCATCTAACAACTTTAAAGTGTTTAACATAACAAGCTGTCTGCCAGAATCACAATAGGCGTCGTTCGGATCAAAGGCGTTCTGCTGCAGATAGAATATGTTTATCAGCTCCGACAATTTAAGTATCCACTTTTCTTCCTCGGTAAGCCCGTCTCTGCCCACGATCTGAACCATCTCCTGCAAAGACTTGCCGTCATGTAATATGTTGAAAACAAATTCTCGCAAGGGAACCCAATCTTCGGATATTTCCCTTGTAAAATAACGATCTAGGTTCTCGTGATATAAAGAGTAACTTTGAGCCCAATTGATGGATGGAAAATGCCTTTTTGTAGCCAGCCCCTTATCCAGAGCCCAGAAACACCCTGAAAGGCGTAACCCCGATTGCGTAACGGGCTCGGAAAAATCGCCTCCCGGGGGTGATATAGCGTTTATGACGGATATTGAACCGTTGCGCTGAGGGCTGCCAAGGGGCACCACATTTCCGGCACGTTCATAGTAACGGGCCAACCTAGAGGCTAAATAGGCGGGATATCCCTCTTCTCCCGGCATTTCTTCAAGTCGGCCTGAAATTTCTCTCAACGCTTCAGCCCACCTGCTGATGGAATCCGCGATAATTGCCACATTGTACCCCATATCGCGATAATATTCGGCGATTGTCATTCCCAGGTATATACTTGCCTCCCTTGCGGCAACAGGCATGTTGGACGTATTTGCAATCAGTATCATTCTGTCCATCAGGGGTATTCCCCTGCGTACATCCGTTAACGAAGGGAACTCCTCGAGAACTTCCGTCATCTCGTTACCGCGTTCCCCACAGCCAATGTAAATCACTATGTCCGCATTGGCCCACCTTGCTATGGATTGTTGTGTAACTGTTTTACCCGTCCCAAATCCACCAGGAATCACAGCTGTTCCCCCCAAAGCGAGAGGAAAAAAAACGTCCAATATGCGAGTCCCCGTCAACAACGGCTTGTCTAAATCGAGTTTTCTGCCGACCTTTCGGGGTGTTCTTATATTCCACCGCTGAAACATCTTAACTGTCGTTTCACCAATTTTACATATTACATCGTCCACAACATACTCGCCCTTCGGTGCCATCCAACTGATCGTGCTGTTTTTGCCCCTAAAATCCAAGGGGGCCATTATAAAATGTTTGATGCCCTTTTCTTCAACTTCTCCCAATATATCCCCTGGTCCAACGTCATCTCCCCTCTGCAGGCGGGGTATAAAATACCACTTTTCGCTGTCGTCTACGGCATCGATATGCGTGCCTCTGGATATATAGGGCGACTTTTTGCCAAGCCTTTCAAGAGGGCGTCCTATGCCGTCTAATACCTGTCCCAATAACCCGGGGCCTAACTTCATAGATAACAACTCTCCGGTAAATATCGTATGGTCGCCAATTTGAAGGCCCGTAGTATCCTCATATACTTGAATATCAGCGACATCCCTTCTGACGCGTACCACTTCGCCAAGCAACCTTTCGCTGCCTACATACACAACTTCATATATGGAGGTATTGGCAAAACACGTAGATGTGACGACTGAACCGGAAATTCCTTTAATATATCCCCTATTGTCCTGCAACTAGGCTCTCCCCTTCTCGTAATAACGTTGGAAATTTTACCCATGCAGGAGCAACTGAGCGTTCTGCTAAGATTCGAAGCCTTAGTGGCATTCTGGCAAACCAATCTTCCTCCACGACGATCACAGCTACATTCTCCGACATGAGTTCTCTCCATATCAAATACACATCATTGGGATTCTCGCATATTACGGATCTGAAACCAAATAATCTCCATAGATCAGTAAAGATCTCCTTGCCCAAGGCGATTACTTCGAATTCATCGGTTATATCTTTCATAATAATAAAATTCCTCCCAAAAAGATCACTTTACAGGGATTAGCCGGCCTATGATTTCATCTGGATGTAAACCAAAGGCAATTCCTATGGCAATCATGTTTAAGTTGCTCCACTCCGCCAAAGCTTTTGCAATATATCCAAAAGGAACTTCGAAACCGAGAGGATCTTTGCGAAAAAGCGATACTTGCCATATCCAAAATTCCTTTTGGAGATGCCATTGAAATTCGTGAAACGTCATAAAAGCCCCTTTGCTTATTGCCCTTCGCCATGGAGTACCCTGTACGGCTTCAGTTATAACTTTAGCCTTTGACAAAACTTTATCGTCAATCCACGATCCTCCTGGCAAATATCCTACGCGAGTTTCTTTCGTCTGCATTCCGGCTCTTTCATGGATCCAAAGATTTAAGTTCCAAAGATCAACTAGCCTTCCCAAAAATTCTTTAGCTATTGCACCGTTCTTATTTTGATATTTAGAAATAACGTCCTGATGGTATTTCAGATAATTTAATAGCAGTACTCTTTCGGCATTAACCAAATTTCCCGTGCTCTGCAAAGTTACCAAAGCCTCATCTAATATCATCCCATAGGGATCACCATACAAATAAATCCATTTTCTGGCTGAACTAATATCATCTGCCTCCCAAACGTTCTTGAAAAAATCCCTTGAAAGATTCCCATATAAATGCCATAGGTATTCCTCCGACTGACCGCTCCTATCGCTAGCAAATCGTCTTAAAATTATGCGAAAGTTATGAAGATCTCCCCTGCTTAATATTACAGACATCAATTCATGAGGTTCCCCTTCTGCTTTTAAATGAGCTGATCTTAAACGCTTTGTTATCTCGAACATTATTGCAAGCTCGATCTTGCGCAAGGGCGAAAAAAGCGAAGAAAGTATCTGGGAACGGTAACTTTCGCTGTAACGGCCCTCTAAAAATTCCGATTCCAAAGCCTTAAAGTCGCCTCGAGCTAGGGCGCACAGCTCATCCCATTTATAAAATCTGGCCGCCCTCGCTCTGAGGGCGGCACATAAGTAGCTATAATTTTCGCTATGCCCTCTCAATCTCCTCCAGAAGAGGAGACATGATCTCCCCAATCCTTTGTCGGACGAGGGGTGTGAGTTTCCCAAATCGACTTTTGATTGTATTTTCGACAATTCTTTCACCTTTTTCGTCGACCACTATGGGCCCTCCCCAAAAGTCGGAGTTGCCAGCAAATACAATGCTGTAGAATTTCGACAAACCTTTAGCTATCCCCTCTTCCTCTCTAGAGAGTTGAACCGTAATCTTATCGTCTGATATTTCTTCAACCGCTTCGTCGATGAGGGCTTTTAGCATCTTGGCGTAATGTGATTGTTCTTTTCTGGCATCTTCCGTCCTTTGTTTGACCCTCTCTTCGATGGAACAAAAAAGTGCGTTTGCTTCTCTGTTTATTATATCCTTTCCCAACTTAATTGCCTTAAGCCGAAAGAGGGTCAAACGCTCCTGTACTATCTTTGAATGAAGCTTTTCGATCTCACCCATTTCCCTTTCAAGTTTCAACATTTTAGAGGCAGCTATATCGGCCAATTCTTCCTCTATCCGTCGCTTATAGTCCTTTATGCGTTCATCATATTCCCTTTTTAGGTTTTCCTTAAATTTATTGAGTTCATTTAAATCCATGGACGGCCTCTTCGGTTCTTATCCTAATTGCAATATCAGCATTATAGCTACAACAAAACCTAATATTACCATAGTTTCAGGAATGGCCTCAAGTATTATCATTATGGCAGACGTTTCGGGCTTCTCCGCAACTGTCGCAGCGCCGGCACTTCCTATTTTCGCCTGAGCGTAAGCTGTAGCTAAGGCCGGAATCCCTACTGCCAACGCGGCAGCCAGCCCTATTAAGGCTTTCTCCAAGCGGTTCCCCTCCTTCGTTTAATAGGTCTATACTGCTTACCTTTGCCTTCGTAAAATTTACCAAAAAACTCGACATAATGTAAACGGGCCGAGTGCAATACCGATCCAGCTATAGCTATTATTAAATTAAGCAAGTGTATCAGGACGGCCAATAAAATTCCAAAAAAAGTCACTCCCAACACATCCACGAACTTTGTCGCTACCATAGCCAATATGGCAGAAGATAAACCTATAGCCGCAATTCTTATATAACTTAATACGTTACCCACAGAACCAATGGTTTCCACAAATCCCGACAGATTTCCTCCTTTAATCAATAATGCAAGGCCGGTCACCAGAAGTGCAACGACAAAAGGTACCAGGTTGAGCTCAATTAAATTAAAGTAACCGACTACAAACAATACGATCCCCAGCAGCGTAAACAACGTTCCCAATCGCTCATATGTATGATGTCTGTTCTTGTATTTGACTCCTTCATATGCCCCCAAGGCCAAACCTAAGATAACGTGCGCAACACCCAAAGAAACGGTAAAAACCATGACAGGAATGATGCCATGCGTTCTCTCAACCCATAGAGGTTCCATATGAAATAACCTGTGGCCAAGATCACCAAAAAATTCCCCATATAGGAATCCCCATATGATGCTCATTACCGATATGTTTATAAGTATCTGCGAAACGCCTTTAAGGATCGGATTTTTCCACCTGAATGCCTTTAAGCTAAACAAGCCGATAAGGAGAAAAATCAAGCCATAGCCAATATCGCCAATCATACAACCGGCAAAAAGAGGAAAAAATATGGCTATAAAGGCAGTAGGATCCGTACTTTTATAGCCGGGCATGGGCATTAATTTAAGAAACAGTTCAAATGGTTTGGCCCATCTTGGATTGTCCAGTAAAATGGGCACTTTAGGCCATTCACGCGGCTCGGGTGATCTCCATGTAATTAAAACTCTCTCTCCAAACCTATTTTTCAGCGATGATTTTACCTTCTCGAACTCCGACGACGGTATCCATCCCGTCAAGGTAAAAATTTCCCCTTCGCTCGATAGTCTATTTTCTAAAATTAAAGACTCCAACCTGTCATCAATTAATATATATAAAGCCGCTAAACGGGGACCCCACTCTTCTTTCGTCGAATCCAGCGTCTTCTTCGCTCGCTCCAACCTCTCCGGCAACCACTTAAGTTCCATTTGGGCCGCCATAGGGGATTCTATTGCAGACTCACCCACAATTGTCTTGGGCATAGTGTAGGAAATACATCCGAATTCGTCCATAATTTCATGAACAGCAGAGATTTTATCCTGATTCACACTAAGGGCCATTATAGAGATGTTTTCTCCCTGGGAAAGCAACTTGTGGTTAAAATAAGGCCTTTCCACAACAGGAGTCGCGGAACGAATTTTCCTTTCAAGCTTTTTCAGTAACCCGCTTATCTTGCCAGTTTCTACCAGCCAAAAGGATATTGCTTTCCCTCTTTTTTTCTCCTCAGTAAAAAAGTTATAGAAATGGTTAGCTATATAATGAACCTGCTTAAGGGCAAAAATTGATTCCTCAAATGCCCTAATCTCGTGAGCCATTTCAGATAGGCGCCCCTTAAATTCCACTAGACTTTTTTCTATTTCGTCTAAGGCTGCCATATCATCTAGATGAACAGCATTCCCTATAGATTCCACGAGATCCTGGGGCAGGCTACTCCAATCGTTCCAACCAAGATCTTCTAAAAGGCCCAATATGCCAGCCCGCAAAAATTTCATCTTTTCGACCATTGGTTCATCGGCTATTTGCCTGTATTCGACGGCCTCTTCGATTTCCACGTGAAAAACCCCAAGGTCACGAATATGCTCTATCAAATCTTTGCTGTCCCTTTGCAGGCCTATTATCTTGAGATGGATCATTTCTGCTATCAAATTTCATTCATACCCCTTTTCCAATCCTCAATATTGCCTTCCTCTCCGCTTCCCCTGTCAAGGTTTGGCCATAAATCCTGCGATATTTCCGATATAATGGCATCTATTAGGCCGGGCTTATCTATTTTACCCGTCATATCCTTTGCCAAATCCTGATATTTTGTTTCCAGCTCGCGAGCCTGAAGCAAAAGAGCCTCCTCTTCTTTTTTGAGCTTTTGTCTGAAGAGCTCCATCCTCTTATCATACATTTCCTGAATTTTCTTTAAGGTTTCCTCTCTGGTTTTGTTCGCTTCGGCTATCCTCTGCTTATATTCAATTTCCAGTAAATTTTTGAAGGACTCCAACTCTTCAGCTAAATCACCGTGGATTCCGTCCTTTTCCCCATCCTTACTGTTCACCCAAAACCCCTCCCTCCATGAGAAACTCGCAGAAAGCACTTCTGTCTATTATCCCAATATATTTCCCATCCTTTGCCACAGGAAGCCTCTTGATCCTTTTTTCGAATCATCAAATCCGCAACGCTCATCAAACTCGCAGAAGGGTCTACACTTATGACTTCTCTTGTCATGAATTCTTCGACTCTTCTCAGGCCGATATCATGTATCTTGTCAAAAAGGGATAATTCCCCATTATTGCTTAAAAATGTCGATGAGGTAATGGATTCAAGATAGGTTGGGAGGGCCGCTTTCAAGATGTCGCTTTCGGAGATAAAGCCAACCAAATACCAATTCCCTTCTATAACTGGCACGCCTGTAACTTTATGAATATAAAACATTTTCACGGCATCTATAACCAAATCGTCTTTCGACAAAACCGTTAGATCTTTTTGCATCACCTCTTGAGCTTTTATGGCCATTAATCCATCCTCCTATTGCATAACCCCAACTTTGTCAAAAATACCAATACCACGAACAGGGGCAATCTCATTATGCGCTTTAGCCTCCACGGTTCCTGTATCGTCCGGTACAACCACTCTAAGCCCAATCTTTGCCAGGCAACAGGAGCTCTCTTTAAACGTCCCGAGATCACGTCAAAACTTCCGCCCACTCCTATTGCAATTACACCCTTTAAATGCTTCAAGTTTCGATAGATCCATATTTCCTGCTTGGGCACCCCAAGGCCGACGAAAAGTATCTTGGCCCCGCTTTCGTTGATCAATTTACAAATATCAGAATCCCTCTCCTCAGAAAAGTAGCCATGATGAAAACCTGCTATTTTTAGGTTTGGGTAGCTTTCATTGAGGCGCGCCGAGGCCTTTTCGACCACATCTTTGCTGCCCCCCAGTAAGAATATGGACATACCCCTGTTTTCTGCCATTTCACACAAATCGTTCATAAAATCGATGCCGGCTATTCGTTGCTGTATTCTCACGCCCAATAACCTAAATGCCCAGACTAACCCCATTCCATCCGGCAAAGACAAATCGGCGGATTTTACAGCTTCTCTAAGCTCATAATCGTGTCTCGATCTTTCGGCAACTAAAGCATTGGGGGTAACGATCATGTAACTTTTATCATCTTCTTGACTTGCCCAGAATATCACTTTATTTAAGACATAATCCAAAGAGACGTTATCGACGAATATACCCCATAAAGATGGTCTGCGCTGATCCTTGGGTGCAGCATTTTTTGCGACATAAATCAGAAATGCCACTATTCCTGCCGCAAGAACGGTCATTGATATTTTCAACCCCCATGGCGACGGGACAAGCTGAAACAAAGCCACCGAGGTTCCTATGGTCATACAAAAAGCCGCGACCAACCTCACAGCCTGAGGGTGATCTATGCCTCGAGACACTAATTTTTCATAAAGAGAGACATTTCTCCAGCGGGCACTATCGGCAAAAGCCTTTCCAACAAAACCGAGAGAGGCTTCCATTAGCGGCAATGCAAATAGCGACAGAGGCAGCAAAATAGTCGCAAAAGTAACGCCCTTGCTAACCCCTATGAGGGATGTACCGGCAATAAGGGTAGACCAAAAATACACCAACTGATAGCCTAACCTCCGATAAGTATGGCCAATCCTACTCCAAAATATAAGACAGAGCGATATCCCGGCAAAGGAAATCCACATAGAATCTTTTAAGCCTTGGTCCAAAAAGAAACTGACACCCCATAAAAGCACCCACGTTATAGCCATCAGGTGCCCTGATAATCCCGATATTTCATCGACCTCTGACAAAAAAGTCTGGCACAATAGCAACCAAGTCGCCGTAGCAATTATTGCCACACCTGAAGACAGATAGAAAAAATTTTCATTGCCCAAAGTTATGAATTGTATTCGCGGCCCCTCAAGGGCAAATGCTATAGCTAAGGCAATCTTCAAAAAAGGCCAAAACGGTGAAGAATACAACCTTTCCGCAGTAGCCACAACTGCGAAAATAATCCCAAAAGCCATTATAATGGAGGAGGTTTTTGTCCCAATTACAAGGGACAATAAAGACATGCTGGCAATCATAAGCATATCTCTTGTATAATCCCATTGGTCAGTCGTCAATCGTCTTTTTGTGATTTTTTCAAAGATCAAGCAAGCCAAAGCCGTAACTGCGATCAAGAGATAATCTGTGTCCATCTGAGATACACTCCTCCTTCGACTGGTTTGTTTATTAATTTTATCATGAAAGGGTCGGTGTATAGAATGAAGTTAAAGAAAAAAACAATTTCTTCAATATTTAGAAGTTTTTTAAAGATTTGTCTAGCCTGCTCGATAATAACCCTTATTTTGCCCTTCAATCGAGCCTACGGTTCATCGGTAGAAAAACTTGCGACGGCCTTCACTAAAGAACTTACTCCAGAGCAAGCTATTATAATCGTCGACAACCCACCGACGGATGACGGATATGTGGGTCATTTGTATGTAAACTTAAAGGGGGCAGTTTTAGAAGGTTTAAGGATCGATGAAATATCACTCGAAGCAAAGGACGTATACTTTAACCCTCCAGCAAAATGGGATGAAAAACTGCGCCCCCAAAAAGTAGCAGAAGTATCATTTGAAGCCCGATTGCTTGAGGACGACATAAATAAAGCTTTAAAAGAATACGAACTAAAGGACAAAAAATGGAGCAACTTCAAGTTCGATTTGAGAGATGGCCAGATTGTCGCCATTGCTGTCTACGAGCAACCCCTGCTTCTTTTTAAACTCAACGTGCTGGTCAAGCTATCGGGTAAACTGGAAGTAGTCGATAAAGATAAGATATATTTGGTAGATTACAAACTTTACGCTGACGGCTTCCGACTTCCCGAACAGGCGACACGCGATCTCGTTGAAAATGTACAACCACTTCTTGACTTCAGTGAGTTTATGTTTCCCGTTAAACTGGACTCTGTCTATAATGACGAAGAAGCCCTATTTATACGCACTAAAGGAAAACCTGAACCATTTGACAATGCCCACCAATGGACTTACTCCTTAGCTAGCGAAAGTGCCGTATCTCGGTAAGTCCTTTCATATAAGGTACCAATGCATCGGGGATTTTGATCGATCCATCGGCCTGCTGATAATTTTCCATTATCGCTATGAGACACCTGCCAACGGCTATGCCTGAGCCATTTAAGGTGTGAACGAAGCGTGTTCCCTTCGCACCCCGAGGTTTATAACGCGTATTCATGCGTCTGGCTTGAAAGTCTTCGCAATTACTGCAAGAACTGATTTCCCTGTATGTATTTTGAGAGGGCAACCATACCTCCAGGTCATAGGTCTTGCTGGCAGCAAATCCCATATCGCCGGTACACAAACATACGACGCGATAGGGAAGTCCTAGTCTTTTCAACACCTCTTCTGCATTTTGAGTGAGCTTCTCCAATTCATCGTAACTCGTCTCCGGCGTGCATATTTTTACAAGCTCTACTTTATCAAATTGATGTTGTCGAAGCATGCCCCTCACATCCCGACCGTGACTGCCTGCTTCTCTTCTAAAACAAGGCGTGTATGCAGTATAATAAAGGGGCAATACGTCTTCATCCAAGATTTCTTCGGCGTGCATATTGGTAAGGGGGACTTCGGCTGTAGGAATCAGCCATAAGTCATCGCTGTCGCAATGGTACAGATCATTGGCAAACTTTGGCAATTGTCCCGTTCCCGTCATGGTTTTCGAGTTCACGAGGAAAGGGGGTTCAAATTCCAAGTAGCCATGTTCGCGCGTGTGCAAGTCCAACATGAAATTTATAAGCGCCCTAGCCAGACGCGCTCCATATCCTTTCAATACTGTAAACCTGCTTCCCGCCAACTTTATGCCGGCCTCAAAATCCATCAAACCCATCTTTTCGCCCAGTTCCCAGTGAGGTTTGGGCTCAAAGTCAAACTTTGGCAGTTCACCCACAGAACGCACTACAACATTATCTTCATCCGATTTGCCGACAGGAACGGATTCATGAGGCTTATTAGGGATCTGGAGCAATAAATCTCTAAGATTTTCTTCGATATCCTGAACTTCTTTGTCCAGGACTTTGATGTCTTCGTTGATATTTCTTATTTCTTCCATCAAGTCAGAGGGGTCTTCGCCCTTAGATTTTAATTTAGCGACCTCTTTGGATCCTTCGTTCCTTTTTGCTTTTAAACCCTCTACCTCAATTAACTTCTGTCTGCGCAAAGAATCCAGATCTAAAAGTTCATCAAGAGGATATTCGTAGCCTCTGTTTTGGAGCATCCTCCTTGCCTCATCCGGATTTTCTCTGATCCATTTGATATCAAGCAATTTGAGTACCACCTTTCTGATTACGTATCTGAGAGAGCAAATTGACCATTTCTAAAGCCGCCAAAGCAGCTTCTGCGCCCTTATTCCCGGCCTTGCTGCCTGCCCTGAGCAAGGCTTGCTCCAGATTGTCGCAGGTGAGCACGCCAAAAACAACTGGTATTCGTTGTTCCAGTGCAATCTTTGCCAAGCCCTTCGAGACCTCTGAGGCCACGTAATCGAAATGAGGAGTATCTCCTCGAATAATTGCCCCTAAAGGGACAACTGCGTCGTAGTCGCCCGATAGGGCCAGTTCCTCGGCTATCAAGGGCAACTCCCAAGCACCGGGAACCCAATATAAATCGACATCCTGCGGTCTGACACCGTGTCTGAATAAAATATCCTTGGCCCCTTCGATTAATTTATTTGTTATCAACTCATTAAATCGAGAGGCCACCAATGCTACCCTTTGGCCTTCTCCTATAAGATTGCCCTGAAGAACACGCATGACATCATCCTCCTAAGTTATTGTTATAGATCTCGGTCTTCTATTCAATCAAATAGATGCCCCAGTTTTTCTTTTTTAGTCTTTAGATAATTTAAGTTATAGGAGTTTGGCTCCACCTCGATAGGTACCCTCTCGATAACCTCCAAGCCATATCCCTCTAAACCAATAACTTTCTTGGGATTATTAGTCATTAGGCGCAGCTTTCTTACCCCTAAATCGAAAAGTATCTGTGCGCCAACGCCGTAGTCCCTTAAATCGGGGCTCACTCCAAGCTTAATATTGGCCTCAACAGTATCCAATCCTTTTTCCTGAAGTTCATATGCCTTCAGCTTTTTATATAACCCTATTCCCCTGCCCTCTTGTCGCATATAAAGCACAATACCTTTTCCTTCCTGTTCTATCATCTGCATTGCCCTATGAAGTTGTGACCCACAATCGCACCTCAAGGATCCAAAAACATCTCCCGTGAGACATTCGGAATGAACTCGCACCAACACTTCATCGTCTTCCTTTATATCTCCTTTAACAAGAGCTATATGCAACCTGTCAGGATCATCGTCCAATATCCATCTATAGGCATGGGCAACAAATTTACCATACTCGGTGGGAAGATCCACAGTAGAAACCCTCTCAACGAGCTTCTCACGTAAGTGTCTATAGCGTATTAAACTCTTTATAGTCATTATTTTGAGCCCGAATTTTTTGGCAAATTCGATTAACTGGGGCAACCTTGCCATGGTGCCATCATCGTTCATTATCTCGCATATTACCCCAACCGGCTCTAAACCTGCAAGTCTTGCCAAGTCCACCGCAGCTTCAGTGTGGCCAGCTCTTTTTAATACTCCACCCTTCCTGGCTATAAGGGGAAACATATGGCCGGGACGGCGAAAATCCGAGCTTTTAGCGCATGGATCCGCCAGGAGTTGGGAAGTGACAGCTCTATCTTCAGCGGATATCCCCGTCGTTGTACCATTTTTCGCATCGACGGAAACAGTAAAAGCTGTGCCGTGAGGGTCCGTGCTGTGCGTAACCATGGGCTCTAAATCCAATTGTCTTGCCCTTTCCTCCGTCAGGGGAACGCACACTAACCCCCTTCCGTATTTGGTCATAAAATTGATGGACTCCGACGTAACCTTCGAGGCCGCCATGAGCAAATCCCCTTCGTTCTCTCTGTCCTCGTCGTCTACAACAATTATCATCTTACCCTCTTTGATAAGATCGATGGCTTCTTCCGGTGAAGCGAAAACCTCATCTGACAGGGCCATTTTTTCCATTCCCCCTTCCATTTTCCATTAACTCCAACCGTAACGAGCTAATTTTTCCCATGTTAAATCATTTTGTCTTTCTCCGCTAGAACTAAGCGGACCTCTCAAAAACCGTTCTATATATTTGCCTATTATATCCGTTTCAAGATTCACCATATCCCCTACCTTGAGATCGCCAAGGGTCGTAAGCTTTAGCGTGCTTGGAATGACACCAACGGTAAATAAATTTTCTTCAACATCTATAACCGTCAAACTAACGCCATCGACGGCAATGGATCCCTTTGGGAGAATATAACGAATCAGAGAAGGGTCGGTTTTAACTCTCAACACGATAGTCTCCGTCTTCCTCGATATCCCGCTTACAAAACCAACACCTTCCACATGACCCAGCACTATATGACCACCCAAGCGATCACCTACTTTTAAAGCCCTCTCTAAGTTTACTTTATCAAAGGGCTTTAACATGCCCAACTTGGTCACAGTAACTGTTTCTCCCATCATTTCAGCTACAAAACAGGAGCGTTCTCTTTTGACGACGCTTAAACATGCACCCGAGACAGAAACGGATTCGTTTAGGGCAAGTTCCCCTGAAATCTCTGGAGCTTCAATCGTCAAGTTCGTTACATCGCCACGCCTATCCAGGGACAACACTATGCCAATTGTTTCGACTAAGCCCGTAAACATTACATATCGACCTCCAAAAAGAGATCATCGTCCAGTTTCTTTATACCCCGTATCCTTCCAATGGGAATTTCGGACATCGATATTAAGGATAATCCCGAAAAGGCGCCCTTCCCTCGGCCCATTATCTTGGGAGCGTAGAAAAGAGCCATCTCATCGAACAACCTAGCATCAAAAAAAGAAGATAGCACATTTGGCCCACCCTCGACCAGCAAATAGTGCACGTCCATAGAGGGCAACTTGTAGACCATTTCCTTTATATCCAGGAGCCCTCGGGAATCGGTAGGAATCTGCATTACCCCTGCCCCTCTCGAAATTATCTCCTCCACCTTCTGAGGGGAGGAGCCTTTGGATGTCACCACTAAAACATCGCCCTCTTTAAACACCTTGGCGTTGGTAGGAATCCTTAAATGTGTATCCAAGATGATCTTAAGGGGGTGTTCTCCGTCTACATATCTTACGGTCAACTCCGGGTCATCTTTCAATATTGTCCCTATTCCTACGAGGACGGCATCCGCTTCGGCACGAAGCAAGTGAGATCGTTTGAGAGAGCTTGGCCCAGTTATCCAACGGCTGCTTCCGTCCGAAAGAGCTACATCGCCATCCAAACTCATTGCAGCTTTCAAGGTAATCCATGGCCGACCATCTTCAAATACTTTTAAAAAACCTCTGTTCAGCCATCTCGCCTCATCGCTGAGCATGCCGGAGACAACCTCCACACCATGCGAACGAAGATACTCAACCCCTCTTCCCCTGACCTTGGGAAAGGGGTCTTCCGTTGAAATGAACACCCTTTTTATTCCCCTTTCAACTATCAAAGGAGCGCAGGGAGGGGTGCGGCCA
This sequence comes from Acetomicrobium sp. UBA3949, assembly GCA_002385485.1. Classification (GTDB taxonomy): domain Bacteria; phylum Synergistota; class Synergistia; order Synergistales; family Acetomicrobiaceae; genus Acetomicrobium. The sequence goes on from DGDP01000126.1 coordinate 36,820, forward strand.
TAATGTATACACGGTTCCAAATTTACGTAAAGCGTTGCCCCTCTAGACATATCCTTGGCCATTGACAAAGCCATGACCTCAGCATGTGGAGATCCAGGGCATCTATGAAAACCCATGCCAACAATTTTATCGTCCTTGACAACGACACAACCGACCCTCGGATTTGGGCTTGTCCTGCCTGTCCCCCTTCTGGCCAAGCTGAGTACAATACGCATATAATATTCATGTTGTCTTTTTTCCGATGCTTTCATTATCATTATCACCTTTTAAATACATAAGAATATGCCTTGCCAACCTTGGTCCGATATTGTCTACCTTTTCCAATTCCTCCGGAGTTTTAGAAGCTATGTGGGATACGCTGCCAAAAGCAGCGAGAAGGGCTGCCGCTCTTCTTTTTCCCACTCCGGGAATGTCTTCCAGGGCCGAACGACTATAGCGTTTACTGAATTTGTTGTTGTGCGACGAAAGGGCAAACCTGTGAGCCTCATCTCTGATCCTTCTGAGAAGATTCAACCCCGGGTCATCTAAAGGGAGCTTCAGAGGACTCCTGGAGTCGGGCAAATAAAGCTCTTCTTCCTCTTTGGCCAAAGCAACTGCATAAATGTTCTCTATTCCCAGTTCATTTAAAGCCTTCAAAGCAAAAGAAAGCTGTAGCGCGCCACCATCTACCAATAGAAGTTGGGGCAAAGGCATGTTTTTCTCTATGAGCGACGAATATCGCCTTCGGACTATTTCTTCAATTGAACGAAAATCATCTATTCCCTCCACCGTTTTAATGACATAACGACGATATAAAGAAGGATTTGGCATACCCTGTTCGAAAACCACAAAGACTCCATAGGTCTCCCTTCCAGACAAATGGGAAATGTCGCATCCTTCTATTCTCCAAAGGGGGGAGCCTATACCCAAGATTTCCTGCAGCCTTTCGAGGGCTTTCCAAATCTCTTTATCCAAAGGATCTCGAAGGGCAAAAGAGATCTGTTGTCTGCTTAAACGCCAAAGGGCCCTTATTGCATCTCTATAGAAGGCCGCCTTCTCAAAAGCAAGAGATTCCACGGCTTCATTCATTTTCTTTCTGAGGCTTTCAACCAATGCACTTGTTTGCCCCCTCAAGAAGAGTATTACATCATCGACCAATTCCTGATATTCCCTTTGAGTGCAAAGACCCGCACATGGTCCAAGACATTTACCCATGTTGTACCTGAGACAGGGTCGACTTTGGACGGGAGCTTCCTTCAAATTCAAACTGCAGTTTCTCAAAGGAAAATAACGCTCCATAAGTCTCAAAACCTGTCTAAGTTCCTTTACTCTTGTATAGGGGCCGATGTAAGTGGAGCCATCATCGGCCTTATGTCTGGTTATCTCCACTTTGGGGTAGGGATCCCTGGTAATTTTAATATAGGGATAACGTTCTCCCATTTTAAGTTCTATATTGAAAAAAGGTTGATAATGCTTTATCAAACGGGCTTCAACAATTAGGGCTTCTGCCTCCGTTTCCGTCCTTATGAAGGATATGTCTCTGATTAGCTCCACGAGCTTTCTCAATCTTGGGGAGGCAAACCCATTATGTCGAAAATATGACGAAACTCTTTTTTTCAGGGACTTAGCCTTCCCGACATACAATATCTTGTCTTCTTCGCCGTGAAATATATAAACCCCCGGCCTGTTCGGAAGGTTTCTTACCTTTTCAGATAAATAAGTTGGCACGCTTTGTTCGACTTCTTTTTTTCTGGGCATCTTATATTTTCCCATCTACCTCCGGGCTTCCTAATTCTTCGTTCTTATTATAGGATTATTATTGGGATTTTGTCATATAAGAAGGGAGAGAGCAACATGGGTTTAGTATTATATAACGACCTTACGCGACGTAAGGAGGAGTTCGCTCCTGTAAGTCCGGGCAAAATCGGCTTTTACGTTTGTGGCCCAACCGTTTACGATTACATACACATTGGTAACGCTAGACCATTTGTCGTCTTCGATGCGCTAAGACGATACATGGAATACAAGGGTTTCGAGGTCATTTATGTGCAAAACTTCACGGATATAGATGACAAGATGATCAATAAAGCTAATCAACTCGGAATAACCGTCAAAGAACTAGCCGAACAATTCATAGAGGCCTATTTCGAGGACATTATACCATTGGGAGTAAGGCAAGCTACAATACACCCAAAAGCTACAGAGCACATTGACGACATCATTCGGCTCATATCACGCATTATAGAAAATGGGCATGCTTATATCATAGACGGTAACGTTTACTTCGATGTCAAAAGCTATCCCAATTATGGAAAGTTGTCTGGTCAAAGCTTGGAAGAACTCCAAGCAGGGGCAAGAATTGAAGTTGACGAAAGAAAAAGACACCCTCTTGATTTTGTCCTATGGAAGGCCAAAAAAGAAGGCGAGCCCTGGTGGGACAGTCCTTGGGGTCACGGAAGACCGGGATGGCACATAGAATGCAGTGCCATGGCTATGAAATATTTAGGTGATACCATTGATATTCACGGAGGAGGAAGTGATCTAATCTTTCCGCATCACGAAAACGAAATTGCCCAAGCAGAGGCGGCAACGGGGAAACAGTTTGTGAGATTCTGGATACACAATGGTTATCTATTGATAAACAAAGAAAAGATGTCCAAATCTTTAGGCAACATTCTCACCGTACGCGAGATTAGGAAGAACTTCCAACCCTTGGCCGTAAGGCTTTTCATATTGGCTGCCCACTACAGAAGTCCCCTCGATTTCTCGGAGGACTCTCTCATTCAGGCCACAAAAAGCCTGCAGCGACTTCGCAATTGTTATTCCGATCTCTTGTTTTATATGGAGCGAAGCCAAGAGAAAAATACTCCCGATACGTGGCTCGAGGATGTCGTAAATAATGGTTACAAGAGGTTTTGCAACGCCCTGGACGATGATTTCAATACGGCCGGAGCGTTGGGAGCAGTCTTCGAAGTTGTCAGAGATCTGAATAATTATTTGAAGGAAAATGAGACATTAGATAAACAGGCCTTGATCAAGTCCAAGGATTTTTTTGAAACCGTTGAGAACATATTAGGAGTTATTGGAATAAATACGATAGGAGAAGAGTTTGCCGGAACATTATCGAGCAGTGAGATCGAAGGGCTCATAAAAGAAAGGGAGGCGGCGAGAAAAAAACGGGATTTCGCAAGGGCAGATGCGATACGGAACGAACTGGCCTCTAAAGGGATAATATTGGAAGACACTCCTCTAGGTACGCGTTGGAAAAAGAAAGAACAATGATAGAGAGGTTTGCGCCCTCAAATATTACAATTACTGCGTTTTGCCAAGGGTTTCGTAAAATTGGTCGGGGCTGTATTGAGCAAGCCCCGCCTTCCATGCAAAAACGGCAGCCTGCGTTCTGTCGGAAAAATCGAGTTTCTTCAGAATGCGACTGACGTGGTTTTTAACGGTTTTTTCGGACAAAAACATTATCTTAGCGATGTTCTGGTTAGAAAAGCCCTGGGATAACCAATAGAGGACTTCTTTCTCCCGTGGAGTAAGGTGATCAAGTTGAGCTGTATCTTTCTCGATTAGCGAGACAGGTTTTTTGTATGTCTCCAATCTTGGATCATTATAAGGATCGGCCTTGGCCACGTTACGAATTGCCGACAAAAGATCCTCTGCCTTGGAAGATTTCAGTATACACCCATATATGCCTGACTTCCTCAGATTCTGCAATCTATCGTGATAATTATTCTCTTTGGAAGTCAACAAAACACACCTGAAGGGCGCAAACTCTTTGGAGAGTTCGGGGATGGGTCCAATGCTACCTTTATCCAGAAGCTCGTCGTCATACACAATGACATCTGGGCGCAGGGAACTTATAACATCCCGCATCTCTTCAGCGCGGCATATCTCTCCTACCACCGAAATATCCATTTCCAACTCCAACACAAGCTTTATGCATTCACGATATAATCTATGCCTGTTTGCAATGACTACTTTAATAGTCTGCATTAGGTTAATCCTCCTTGGCGGAGGCGCGTGGGAATCGAACCCACCCGGGCCAGCCCTCACTGACCCACACCAGATTTGAAGTCTGGGGGCCGCACCAGCGACCAACCGCCTCCTCGATCCCTTAAATCTTATAGTCATTCCCCTTCCTTGTCCAGTTTCATTAAAAGCCTTGCTTTCTTCCTGACCCTTGTTATGGCATTCTCCATCTTTTTGTACGGCCATGACAAAAGATTCGCAGCGTCTGCGATGTTGCCGCTGATTAGGAGGGCCCTTAAAGCCTCCCTCTCCATTGACGTCAACAAATCGAACAGATCTTTCAAAAATTCCTTTTGTTTCAACTTCTCATCCACGTCCAAATCGTCCGATACTTCCGCTGCTGCGTCCAAAGAAACGTAATCCTTCGTCTTGTTTTTTCTCAAGTAGGATATCATGGCATTACGGACGCAGGTTCTTGCAAATGCGGGAAAATGCCCTCTATTTTCATCATATTTTCTAATAGCGTGATATAATCCTATATAACCTTCTTGAACCAAATCTTCTTTCAAATGTGGGTCGCCATTAGACAGCATAGAAGCCATCTTCAACACTAGAGGCATATAATTGACAAATATTTTGTTCAACCCAATAATGCTCCTTTCATTTCATTGCCGATAGGAGGTCTGATATATGATGACGGATATTATAAAAAAACTGAAGGCCGAAAGCTACAGAAAGAACGATAACGTCGTTATTCCTTTTGAATCTATAAAAATTATATCGGAGGAATACAAGACGCCCGTCAAATCGATAGAAATAGAGCTTCTCGAAAACGGTTTAATTCCCGAACGTTACGAGAGAAACATTGGCACTTACGGAATATCCGGACAACTCATTTTATTGAAGAGCAAAATCCTTATAGTAGGCTGTGGCGGCTTAGGGGGGTGGAACTTAGAAATATTGGCACGAGCAGGCGTTGGATATCTGCGATTGGTAGATGGCGATCGTTTCGAACCACACAACCTGAATAGGCAAATCATTGCAACCGAAAATGATATATATAAACCCAAAGCTCTTATTGCTGCCAAAAGGGTTAAAAATATAAACTCCGGGATTGAAGCGGAAGCATGTTCATGCATGTTCGACGAAAGTACGGCCCAAGGGTTGGTGGATGGAATGGATCTTGCTATAGACGCTTTGGACAACAACCGCTCCAGATTCCTTCTTTTCCAGGTCTGCAAAGCAAAAGGAATACCTGTCGTTCACGGCGCGATAGGAGGATTTGTGGGACAACTGAAGGTGGTCATGCCTGGAGAGTCGCATCCCTTAGAAGCTTTAGGTAACGACGCTCCAGACAAAGGAATAGAGGTAAAACTCGGCAACCCTCCCCAAACACCAGCCTTAATAGCTACTTTGCAGGCCAACGAAGCTATTAAACTGCTTTTAAAAAAAGAGGGGTTATTGACAGATCATCTGTTATGGATCGACCTCGAGCACAACGAATGGATGCGTTTGAAATTATGATCACTCTTTGCATGCCTTCCCACTACAGTAATTGCAAAGACCACGTAAAAGGACCTTTAATTTTTTCGATGCTTTTTTCATTTCTTCCAACACTTCTTCATGGGTTAACGGTTTGGCCTCCATCCCTGCAGCATAATTCGCAACGCATGAAATGGCACATACTCTCATGCCCATCTGCCTCGCCACCATGGCTTCCGGAACGGTAGACATGCCCACCACATCTGCTCCCATTATTCGTGCCATTCTGATCTCAGCAGGAGTCTCGAAAGAAGGCCCGCTGAAGGCTATGTATACACCCCGTTTTAACGATATGCCGTTATCGGATGCTATTTTTTCGCAAAGCTTCATTAATTCTTCATCGTAAAGAAAGGTCATATCCGGAAACCGCGGCTCAAAACCATCTAAATCTTTTCTTCTCAAAGGATTGACACCCATGAAGTTTATGTGATCATATGTCAACACCAGATCGCCCGGAGACAGCCCGTAATTGATGCCTCCGGAGGCGTTGGTCAATATTAGAGTTTTCACACCAAGCATCCCGCAAACGCGTACAGGAAAAGTCACTTCATCCATGGAATAGCCTTCGTAATAGTGCACCCTCCCATTCATCGTTACGACGTAATTTTTACCTATATTTCCGCAGACCAGCTGCCCGGCGTGGCCGGGAACAGTGGATTCGGGCCAAAATGGAATGTCTTTGTAGGGTATTACTATCGAACTTTCGATTTCTTCGACGAAATCGCCAAGACCGGAACCCAAGACTATAGCCATCTCTGGAGTTTTTGGGATATTTTCCTGCAGAAAATTCACTGCTTCAACTATTTTTTCCCTGTATGTCAAGAATGCTCACTCCTCACTATGTAATATCTAGCGCTTTAAGACCTCAGGAGTCAAAGATATGCCATCCAATTCCCTACCATCAACTCCATAAATATCCGCCAAAGTCTTTCCAAGACAACAAAATCCGTTGAAGGTCCCGAAGTTTCCTGGACGAACCATGTCCCCATAGAATAGCAATGGAACATATTCTCTACTGTGGTCAGTGCTTTTCGTGAGAGGATCATTACCATGATCGGCAGAGATAATCAATAAGTCAGTCGGTCGCATGCCCTCTATAAATGTCACGAGCCAATCGTCGAACTTGAGCAAAGCTTTAGCATAACCAGGAGGATCATTGCGATGACCGTATTTCATGTCGAAGTCAATTAAATTGCAAAATAGCAACCCGTTAAAGTCTCTATCTTGGTACTCCTTGAGGTATTCCATACATTCATCGTTATTAGAGCAGTGTATTGGCTTCGTGATGCCGCGATTGGCAAAAATGTCGTCGAGCTTGCCTAAAGTTATAACATCATAACCGCTCATCGACAGCTTGTCAAGAAGCGTGTCCTTAGGCGGGGGGAGCGAAAAATCCCTTCTACGCGGTGTTCTGTAAAACTTCCCGGGAGTTCCTGCAAAGGGCCTAGCTATAACGCGAGCCACGCCATTTGGACCCTGCAGTAAATTGCGCGCTATCCTACACCATTCGTATAAGGTTTCAACGGGTACTACATCTTCATGTGCAGCAATCTGAAAGACGCTGTCCGCAGACGTATAGACTATGGGGTAACCGGTCTTCAGATGTTCCGGGCCGAGATCTTCTATTATCATCGTTCCCGACGCGGGATAATTGCCCAAGATGTCTCGTCCGATTGCTTTTTTAAAGCTTTCTATTATTTCGTTTGGAAAACCTCTTGGGAAAGTTGGAAAGGGTTTGGTTAAAATAATTCCTGACAGTTCCCAATGCCCCGTCGTCGTATCTTTGCCTGCCGAAAGCTCGCGCAGCCTTCCGACAGCTGCCAAAGGAGGCCACATGACGGCCGTTCCTGGCAAATCGACAATTAAGGGCAATCCCAATTTACCGAGGTTAACCAAATTAATGCCTCCCATAGCTAAAGCCACATGATAGGCTGTATTGCTGCCTTCATCACCGTAACAATTCGCGTCAGGAGACTCACCTATGCCGTACCCGTCTAGAATTATTATAAAAGTCCTCAATGGAAAACCTCCAATCATGGGTTAAGCTCTGGGATGGCATTTATCGTATATGTCGCGTAGCTCCAAATCAAGATGGGTATATCGTTCTGTTGTTGATATTGAAGCATGGCCTAAAAGTTCCTGTAGTGTTCTTAGATCTAATCCCCGCCTCAGCATATGAGTAGCCAGCGAATGACGCAACACGTGTGGATGAAGCCTTACGGACGGTATTCCTGCTGCCTTTCCTCTTCGCCGAATAATCCTCCACAGGTCCTCTCTATGCAGTTTTCTTCCGGTCCTTGTCAAAAATAACCAACGTTCTTCTCTCCTGTTAAGAAGTGGCCGTATGGCATCGACATAATGTCTCAACTTTTCTTTCACGGAACCAAGTAAAGGAACTACCCTCTCCTTATCGCCTTTTCCTATCACTCTGAGGGTTCCGGCACGCCAGTCTATGTCTTCAAGGGCTAGAGAACAAACCTCTGAGGCTCTTAATCCACAACCGTAAGCCAATTCAAACAAAGCTTCATCTCGTCCCCCAAGAACAGATCCGTCTCTGCAGGAGGAAATCAAACGCTCTATTTCGCCTTCGCTCAAAATTCGAGGCAACTTTTGCTCCTTAGAGGGCAATGATGGCAACCACTGTTCGCCGTCAACCCACCCTTCTATGGTCAGATAGCGATTCCAAGATCGTATAGCCGCAGCATATCGTTGTAGGGAAGCTTTGGATTTTCCTTCCGATGCCATCGCCTTTAAAAAACGTGACATATATTCGTGTCTGGGAGGGATTGGATCCAGATTTTGATTGCTGCAAAACTTGATCCATTTGGCTATATCGGTCATGTAAGCCTCTATGGTGTTTTCGCTATAACCCCTTTCCAGGCGAAGGTAGCCTGCAAAGTCGCGAACCAGCTTATGACTTTCTTCAGGCACCTCTATCATCTCCCTTTAAAATAAACCTACGCCCTTTGAAAATAGGGGCGTAGGTTTATTTTACATTTAAATTGAGCCTAAAAGCTATTTTCTCCGGGATAACGGATCGCAAATGATCATTGATCCCTGCGACGATTCAAATACCACATTAGCGCTGCAAAAGTTTTTGCGTCCTCAATTTTTTTGTCTTCGATAAGGCGTCGGCACTCTTTAGGAGCAACTATCACCTTTTCTATTATTTCATCTTCATCGCCATCTAACTTAGAAGGAAATATTTCCGTTGCATAGAAAAGATGGATTATCTCGTTCGCAAAACCGGGAGAAGAGTAAAAACTAGCGATGTGTTCTATATTTCTCGCATCGTATCCAATCTCTTCCCTAAGTTCGCGCTTTGCCGTCTCCACTGGCGATTCTCCTTCTTCCATTATCCCGGCAGGTACTTCCAGCAACTCTTTTCCTGTCGCATATCTGAATTGGCGAACTAACACAATTTCGCCTTTGTCATTAACAGCCAGAATTGCCACCGCCGGAGCATGTTTGACCACTTCTCTTCTGGTTACGTGACCATTGGGCAACCTTACTTCATCGACGTTTAATTTTACTATCTTTCCACTGTAAACTTCCCTAGAAGATATACATTGCTCGTTTTTATCCATGATTAAGAATTGGCCTGAGCTACGTACTGCTTACCAACTTCCTGCCCCTTTTCAAAGGCTTTCATGTTGATCTCAAGAAGATGTGCCTTTTTCGCACCCAATATTTCTTTTACAGCTTCTTTAAGGGCATCCGCTGAAGCTATATCGACAGTTTCTGCCAAAGCTCCCAGAACCACGATGTTTGCTACCTTCTCGTTGCCCAATTCCATAGCGATGCTGTTCGCCTTCACTTTCACTATATTTACATCATCCCGAGGATTATCATAAGTGACGAGATCTTCGTTGTAAATCAGTGTACCTCCCTTTCTCAGTTTTCCCACGAACTTCGCAAGGGAAGGCTGATTCATGATGACCAGGACATCAGGAGAGGACACCAGTGGAGAAGCTACCTCGCCATCGCTTACTATGACACTGCAATTAGCCGTACCACCGCGCATTTCCGGTCCATAGGAGGGAATCCACATCACATTATTGCCCTCGTTTAAGGCCGCATGAGCAACTATTTGACCTAGAAGCATTACCCCTTGGCCACCAAAACCTGCTGCAATCATTTCTCTATAAAAGCTCATCTGATTCACCTACCTTAATTGGGGAGCTTGAACTCGCCCAAGGGATAGTAAGGGATCATATTCTCTTCTAGCCATTTCAAAGCTTCTGTGGGACGCATACCCCAGTTGGTCGGACATGTGGAAAGGACTTCCACTAGAGAAAAACCCTTACCGTCGATCTGGGTTTGGAAGGCCTTTTTAATGGCTTCCTTTGTCTTTATCACGTACTTTGGCCTCGCCACGGTAACGCGAGCTATATAGCCCGGAGCCTCCAATGTTGCGAGCATCTCTGCCACTCTTATGGGATAACCATTTGCCTTTGGATCCCTTCCGAATGGACAAGTGGTAGTTCTTTGCTTAAGAAGTGTCGTTGGGGCCATTTGTCCGCCAGTCATGCCATATATTGCATTATTGATAAAGATGACAGTTATATTTTCACCTCTATTGGCAGCATGCACTATCTCAGCCGCACCAATGGAAGCAAGGTCCCCGTCTCCTTGATAGGTAAAAACCGTCAGATCCGGCCTTACTCTCTTGCAGCCTGTTGCAACTGCAGGAGCTCTTCCATGGGCTGCCTCATACATATCTGTATTGATGTAATTATACAGCAACACGGCACAGCCAACCGGTGCTACGCCAACTGTCTTCTCCTGGATTCCAAGCTCATCTATAACCTCGGCCACTAAGCGATGAACGATGCCATGAGTGCATCCCGGACAGTAGTGTGTTGAAACATCGGTCATTGATTTAGGGCGCTCAAATATCTTCACTTCAGCCATCTCTGTCCCCCCCTATATTAACCTAGCAGTTTTTTAGCGGCTTCTTCGATCTCTTCGACCGATGGTGCCATTCCGCCGCACCTTCCGTAAAAGCTTACCGGAACTTTGCCCTGCACACCCAGCTTCACGTCCTCTATCATTTGGCCACAGCTCATCTCGACGACCAAAACATGTTTGACTCCGTCGGGAAGATCGTTAAATGGTTTATAAGGGAAAGGATACAGGCTTTGCGGTCTTATTAAACCAACTTTCATGCCCTGATCCCTCAATTTCTTTATCGAGGACTTGGCAATTCTTGCAGTGGTCCCGTATGCAGCAATTACTACATCAGCATCTTCTACGCCAACGGACTCGTATCGAACTTCTTTCTCTTCCATCCTGCGATATTTTTCTTGAAGTTTTTGATTGTGTTTCTCAAGCATCTCGGGGTCTAAGGATAAGCTCTTTATTAAAGCTCTCTTGCCTCTTTCGGCCATATATCCTATTGCCCATTCCTTCGGATCGGGAATATCGTAATTCAGTTTTACCTTTTTGAATTCTATTGCCTCCATCATCTGCCCCATGAACCCGTCGGCCAAGATCATGACCGGATTGCGGTAATATTCTGCTAAATCGAAGGCCATCATTATAAATTCCGTGGCTTCCTGTAAAGTTCCAGGAGCAAGGGTCAATAATCTGTAATCGCCATGGCCACCGCCCTTGGTCGCCTGAAAGTAATCCGATTGAGCTGGCAAGATACCGCCTAAACCCGGCCCCCCTCTCATCACATTTATGATGACACAGGGTAACTCTGCAGCTGCAATGTAACTTATCCCTTCGCTCATCAAAGAAATGCCGGGGCTCGAAGAAGAGATTAAGGTCCTAAAACCGGTTCCGGCTGCCCCAAAGATCATATTAATTCCGGCAACTTCGCTCTCCGCTTGAAGGTATACCCCACCAACTTCAGGCAGTCTCTTCGACATATATTCCGGTATTTCGTTCTGCGGCGTTATCGGATATCCGAAGAAATATTTACATCCCGCCTGCACGGCGGCTTCGGCAAAAGCCTCGTTGCCTTTCATTAAAACTCGATTGGACACTGATCACACCCCCACTTTTTTAAGATTCTACGCGGTATACCTCGATTGCTACATCAGGGCACATCATAGCACACATTTTGCATGCAACGCATCCTTCTTTGAACTGCTCCGCGGGTCTGTAGCCCTTACTGTTAATGCGATCGGAAATTTTGAGCACCTTGTTGGGACAGGCTTCGACACAAAGACCACAGCTCTTGCACTTTTCCTCCAAAACCTCAACTCGCCCTTTAGGCATTTAAACCTCACTCCTTTCCCAAGGCATTAGAATTTTTCGGGTTAAAGGCCAAATAACCGCATCTCTAACCCTTTCTGCAACTTCGTCATAATTCGAGGTCGTGGTGCTAAGATAATACAGAGGTATTTGGTCCCTCATGGAATAATTTCTTACCACCTCATACCCCGAAACTACATTTTCAACTGCTGTATCGTTTCCCAAATGGGGATTACAAATAACGCCGTCAATCGATAAACCGGAAACATTTTCGATGTTCTGTTTTAACTTTTCTATTTCCTCTTCGGTAGAACTCATAGGTCTAAAGGGATTGACGACATACAAAACCGTGTGGTCCTGTTGTTCTATCTCGGGAAGAAGTTGTGTAAGGGCTAGAGCGCCCTTTTCATCACCACCTATATCCAACAAAACCCTTCCGTTGTCCATAATGGCATTATGAACTTCGGCACTAACAAGGGGTAAATCGCTCCATTTCGTTTCTCCCGGCGGAGTGATGACTTTATAACCCTCTTTCTGTAAAGTCGAGGCTATATCTCTTAGGCAAAAGTAAGGGTTTGTGATATCGACATCAACTATGGTAATTTCTTCCCCTTTTGCTTTGAATGCGCTGGCCAGATTTAGCAAAAACTCAGTCTTTCCCGAGCCTAACCTCCCGGTTACAGCAATTATTTTACCCCATCTATATTTCTTTAAAGCTTCATGCCTGATATTATCCCAAATTAACAAGTCAAAACATCCCCCTCACGCAATCGCAAACCATTTAAAAAGGAGCGTCCATTAACGACCTTTTTACCCTCTCGTTGCACTTCAAGGAGCAAAACAGCACCCTTTCCACATGCCACTACGGGAAAACCGTCAACAATCTTAAATATTGTTCCGACAGGAGCAAAGACTTCATCGTTGTTGATCAGTTTCGTTCTCCAAACCTTAAGCCTTTTGTCGTTTATAAGCGTATATGCTCCAGGTTCCGGATTAAGCGCTCTGACCTTATTATGGATCTTCAAAGCCTCTTCGTTAAAATCGAAAAGGGCCTCATCGTTAGTTATTTTTGGGGCGTATGTCGCTTCCGATTCGTCCTGTTCTCTAAATTCGTAAATTCCTTTTGGAAGGGCGTCTAATGTATTTATAAGAAGTTCTATACCTCTGCAACGAAGTTTTTCGCCTAAAGTTCCGGCAGTGTCGTCTAAATCAATGTATACTTTATCTTGAGCTAAAATAGGACCGGCATCCAATGATTCAGTTAGCCTAAATACCGTGACCCCTGTGATTTGTTGTCCATCCATTATCGCTCTTTGAATTGGAGCAGCTCCCCGGTATTTGGGCAAAAGGGAAGGGTGTAAATTTATACAGCCAAACTTAGGTGTAGACAGAAAGGGTTCTTTGATCTTCTGTCCAAAATCAATTACAACTATTAACTCGGGAGAATTTAACATCAATTTTTCCTTAATAATCACGTCGTCATTGATATTCTCGCTTCGCCTTACCTCTATATCCAACCAATATGCCATCTCTTCAACATCATTCGGTTTTCGTCTCAAGCCTCTGCCTGAAGGCCTTGGCCCACTCGTTATAACCAACTCAGGGTTGTATGATAACCTCGCTAATTCCCTTAAGCACTGCGCTCCCCAAGATCCTGATCCCATATACCACATCTTCAATGTGTTACACCCTTTTTTAGTTTTTTGAATTTTTTTTGTATCATATTTCTCTTTACGGGCGACACCATATCGATTATGAGCCTTCCGTGCAAATGATCAATCTCGTGGCAAAAGGCTCGAGCCAACAAGCCAGAAGCTTCGATCGCATATTTTTCGCCATTTTCATCGAAGGCTTCGATTTTGACTATTTCCGGCCTTTCGATATCTTCGAAGACCTCTGGGAAGCTGAGGCATCCCTCCCGCCCCGTTTGTTCTCCCCTCTTTTCTAAAATAGCGGGATTGACGAGAGTGTATTTCTTACCTTCATAATCCACCACTGCAACCATTAAATTGATCCCGACTTGAGGGGCGGCTAAACCCAATCCGTCATTTGCATACATAGTTTCATACATATCTTCTATCAATTTTTTTAAATCGTCATTAAAGGCTGTGACGATTTTATTTTTGGAACGCAATATCGGGTTTGGATACTTTATTACTTCCAAAATAGCCACCGTTAGATTGCCCCTTTCCCGAACAAAGAGGCGCTAAAAAAACGCGCCTCTTTGTTACCGTTAGTGCCAACTTGATTTCCTTTATTATAGCATACACAATTATATCATGCACACATTGAGAATGGAAGAGCTAAACTTTAAATTGATCCCTCAGAACATCCCCTATAGTAACGATTGCGCCATCTTCTTCGGTTTGTTGTACGTTATTGTTCTTGTTTTCCGTTACCCTGCTCTTCCCCTCGGCTTTTTCCTCCCGCTGTACCTGTTCTTTTTCTTCTTCCTCCAGCGCCTTAATGCTTAATCTAATCCGCTTCTCATTTGGATCTATCTCCAATATCCTGGCTTTTACCTCGTCACCTTTTTTTAGGACCTTTGAAACGTCATCTATATGGCGTCTCGATATCTGAGATATGTGTATAAGCCCTTCTATTCCACTTTCTATCTCGACAAAGGCACCGAAATCGACAATTTTTACAACCCTAACAGTGACATCCTGTCCCTGCTGATAGCGCTCCATGATCGTGCTCCAAGGGTCATGAAGCTGCTTATAACCTAGGCTGATTCTTTTTTGATCTAAATCGATATCCAGTACCTGTACTTCTATGTCCTGTCCCTTTTTCAAAACTTCCCTGGGATGATCTATATGCCCCCAAGAAATATCGCTAATGTGAATCAAACCTTCGACTCCAGGTTTAATCTCTACAAAGGCACCGAAATCTACGGTATTTGTTATTCGGCCGTGGATCTTGTCGCCTGGTTTTAGGCCTTCGCCTATTACTTCCCAGGGATCCGGTTCAGTTTGTTTGATGCTCAAAGAAATTTTTTCCTGTTCGGGATCGATATGCAAAACTTTTACCTTCACCTTGTTGCCCTTTTTGACGACATCGCGCGGTTTTACGTTTTTGCTCCAGGAAAGTTCACTTATGTGTACCAAACCCTCTACCGGGCCCAAATCGACAAATGCTCCAAAGGAGGTGATGCTCGTCACAACACCTTCCAGAACATCTCCTTCTTCGAGGTTTTTAAAGAATTCTTTTTTCTTTCGGGCCAATTCCTCTTCGAGAAGCAATCTCCTGGAAAAGATCAGTCTTCTCTTCCTACGATCCTTCTCCAATAATTTTACCTCAATTTCCTGGTTTACAAATTTGGATGGATTTACCAACTTGCCCTCTTCAGCCAGATGGGATATGGGCACGAAACCTTCTAGGCCATAGGCATTTACTATGAGCCCTCCTTTTACCTTCCGCAGTCCCATTACAGCAATTGTTTCCCTCTGCTTCAATGCGTTTTCCAGCGCTTCCCATCTTTCATCAAAAAGCAAACGCCACCTGCTTAAGAGAACTTGAGATTCCTCTCCTTGTACTACCTTGGTGACCTCTGCACGCACTTCATCGCCAATATTTGGCTCAGCGTTATCATCCACCAATATGCTATGAGTCCATTCACGCTTAGGCAAAAAACCCTCGCATTTAAAGCCTATGTCGACCAGCCATCCGTCGCCGCTTTTGTCAATTATGACACCTTCGACAACCTTGCCTCTGTGGATGTTCTCAGGTCCGTGCTGCGTAATGAGATCTTCCATCGTTTCTTGTGATTCTTGCGCGGAAGAGCCTGCCATTTCCGATTCGATATGTTCTTGCCCTTCTCGCCTTTCTTCCTCAACCATTACCAACCATCCTCCTTGACTACCTACGTGATAATAAACTAATTACTTCTTTTATTAGCCAATCTGGAGTAGAAGCTCCAGCAGCTATTCCAATTATATGCTTGCCATAAAGCCAAGATTCGTCTATCTCCTGGGGGTTAGCTATCCAAAGAACGTCGCATCCCTCCCTCTTGGCAACTTCTACAAGCTTCGCCGTATTAGTGCTGTTATGCCCGCCAATAACGATAACTCCCTCCGTATCGGCTGCCAATTTTCTTACAGCTTCCTGTCTATGCAAGGTAGTCTTGCAAATAGTATTGTAAACACGCAATTCCCTAGCCTTGGGCACTAGGGCGCTAACTACAGAGAGTAACGCCCCTTCTTCTTGGGTAGTTTGAGAAACCACGCCTATTTTATTTTTATTGGGAAAAGTTGCAACATCCTTAGATGAGTTTATCACACTAGCATAAGCAGATACACAACCTTTGATGCTTTGAACTTCAGGATGGTTTGGATCTCCAACGATTACAACTTCGTAGCCCTCTTCGGACAGAAGGCGTGCCTTCTCTTGGGCATTTTTTACCGACGGGCATGTACCATCTATAATTGTGCATCCTTTATATTTTGCCTGCTTAAGAACTTCTGGAGTGGTGCCATGAGCTCTTATGAAAATTATCGACTGAGAAGGCAATTCTTCTACGCTCTCCACCAATCTAAGGCCCAAGGATTTCAACCTTTTAACTTCTTCCTCGTTATGAATTGGGCTGCCCAGGGCATAGATGCTTCCGTACTTCTTCAACGCTTTTTCGAGCTCGTCTATCGCCCTCTTCACTCCAAAACAGAAGCCCAATGGTTTACCTATTATCAATTTCATTCAAATTCACACAACTCCCAAATGTCTTTTGATTCTCCCTTTCAAATCTTCGAGAACCTTTTCTTCGTTCTCTTCTTTTAGATCATACCATAAAGCGGGTTTAAATTTCCTAAACCAAGTCATCTGCCTTCTATAAAAGGCCTTCGTGGCTTTTATGTAGTACGATAGTGCTTCTTCCAAGCTATAGACTCCCCGTATATACTTAATAACCTCCCTATATCCGAATCCCTGCATAGAATGGAAGCGTTCGTCAAATCTATTTCCCAGCAGCCATTTTACCTCCTCGATTAGTCCACTTTGAAATTGCTTTTCCGCCCTTAACTCTATATTTTTGTAAGCCAGTTCTCTGGGCCTAATTATACCAAGATAGAGGACATCGTAAGGTTTTTTTATTTTCTTTCCATGTTTATGCCACCAAGAGGCAGGCTTGCCTGTCGTATGAAATATTTCAAGACCTCGAATAATTCTCACCAAGTCGTTGGTGTGCACTTTCAAAGCCAGATCGGGGTCAACTGTCGCCAATTTATTGTACATGTGCTTTTTTCCCTTAATTTCCGCCTCTTGAAGCAACTTTTTCCTGATCTCAGGATCACTTTCGATGGAAACCGTTAACATTTCTCCAAGTAAAGCGCTGTAGTAAAAAGGCGTTCCTCCAACAAGTAACGGTATCTTTTTTCTTGCGATAATTCTATCGATAGCCCCGGCTGCCTCTTCGACAAAACGGGCTGCCGTAAAAGTCTCATCGGGGTCGGCAACATCTATAATATGATGTACTGTGCGCAACCTGTCCTCTCTTGATACCTTATCGGTACCAATGTCCATATATCTATATACCTGCCTAGAATCGACGGAAATGATCTCGCCCGAGATAGCAGGCGCTAGCTTTAGGGAAATGGCCGTTTTTCCCACAGCGGTAGGACCTATGATGGCGACCAGCTTAATTCTGCCTCTGTTATTAAGGTGCATTTTTCCCTCCTGATGTTTCATCGACTTGGGATGTCCTTCGTTAAATTACTATAATCCAAATAACTTTGAAGCAGCACCGTTGCAGCTATCATGTCCACTCTGTTTCTTTTTTTCTTGCCCGACATCCCGCTATCGCGCAAATAATTCTGCGCTAAAGTTGTGGTAAACCGCTCATCCCACAAAATAAAGGTGATATCTGGAAATTTTTCCTTCAATTTATCAGTCAAATCACTGATTGCATCAGCTTCCCTGTCTTTTTTTCCGTTTGTGCGAATGGGAAGCCCTATAACCACCTTTTTCACATTATGTTTTCTTATAAGTAAGGTTAAATCTTCAAGCCAGCTGCCCTGGGCATTCAAAAAGCCAACCCCTTGGGCAAATATGCCAAGGGGGTCGCTGATTGCAATTCCTATACGCACGCTCCCTATATCTAAAGCCAAAATGTGCTCCAATCGACTTATACCCCCAATAATTCGGTTAAAATCCTAGGTACGGCATTTAGGGCATCTTCCAGTTTTTCGACCTTCTTTCCTCCGGCCTGGGCGACATTAGGTCTCCCTCCTCCTCCACCGTCAACTATTTTCGCAACCCTATTGATAAATTTACCGGCATGTATACCATCTCTTACAGCATCCTCGTCTGCCATGGCGACAAGAACTACCTTCCCTTCAAAAGAGCTGCCTAAAACCAGTAATACCTTTTTGAGACCTTTTTTGAGATGGTCTCCAACTTGGCGCAATATATCGGCATCCAAATCCTCGAATTTGCCTGTCAACAGGGTAAAACCATTCACTATTTGGCGCTGAGACAGTATTTTATCGCATTGCGACAAAGCAAGTTTCAAATTAGACCTTTGCAATTCTGTTTTTAAATTTTTAATTTCCTGAAACACATCGGTAAACTTTTCCTTTAAAGATCCTGCTTCGACGCCGGAAATTAAGGTCAAATCTTCTACAAGATCAAACAACTCTTGATAATGACTTACGGCTGCCATCCCTGCCAGGGCTGTAATTCGTCTCAAACCCGATCCTATGCTTTCTTCTTTGACTATTTTTGTCAAGCCAATGTCGCCGGTAGCATTAACGTGCAATCCGCCACAAAGTTCGGCACAATAACCTGGTATCTGAATGACGCGCACTCTATCCCCGTATTTTTCATCGAAAAATGCCTTTGCACCTATTTTCTTAGCTTCTTCCATTGATGTCTCGAAGATGTTCAACTTGATGTTGGCCTGTATGACCTCATTAGCAATTTGTTCTATTTTTACTATGTCGTCGCGAGATATTGCATCAAAATGGGTAAAATCGAACCGCAAGTAATTGGGAGAAACGTAAGAGCCTGCTTGACGAATGTGGGGGCCCAAGACACGCGTTAAGGCTTCGTGAATAATATGGGTAGAGGTATGGTGGCGTCTAATGGCATTTCTTCGGGAAAGGTCAACCTTGGCTTTCGCTTCATCATCGGCTGAAACATATCCCGACTTAACCCTGACACGATGAGCTATAAGCACATCGTGATAGTAATATGTATCAAGCACCTCCAATTTACCCGTGGACGTTTCTATCCATCCTTTATCTCCCACCTGTCCGCCCTTTTCGGCATAAAAAGGAGTTTCAGCCAACAGGATTTCTACCTCTTCCCCTTCATGAGCTTCCTCTACCTCCCGAGAATCCTTTAATATGGCCAAAACTTTCGATTCAGCTTCATCACTCTCATATCCTACGAATTTCGTCGGACCAAATTTAGCCAAAAGGGTAGAATGAACTTCTTTCTTCGCCATCGATGCAAGCTGTTTGCTCGCAGTTCTTGCCATTTCCCTCTGACGCTCCATACATCTCTCAAATTCTTCTCTATCGACTTCAATGCCCTGCTCTTGACATATCTCTTCGGTCAATTCAAGGGGAAAACCATATGTGTCGTATAAAGTAAAAGCCGTTTCTCCCGATAGTACCGAGCTACCGGATCTTATTACCCTTGATATCTCCTCTTCAAGCAAAGCGCTCCCCTGATCCAAGGTCCTGCTAAACCTTTTCTCCTCCAGATTAATAACAGATTCTATGGTGGATCTATATTCCACTAATTCTTTATAGTGATCGGCCATGATCTCGAGCAATTCGGGCATCAGCTCAATCAAAAAAGGCCTATCGAGGCCGAGCACTCTTCCATAACGCGACGCCCTTCTGAGCAACCTTCTAAGGACATACCCTCTACCCTCATTAGAGGGAAGTACGCCATCGGCTATCATGAATGCCAATGCCCTTAAATGATCGGCAATAACCCGCATGGCCGTATCAAAGCGTTTATCTGCGGCATATTCGACGCCTGACAAGCGCGATACCTTTTCAATCAAAGGCAAGAACAGATCGGTCTCGAAATCAGATCTGGCCCCCTGAACAATAGATGCCAGACGCTCCAATCCCATTCCCGTATCAATGTTTTTCTTTGGCAAAGGTGTAAGGTTGCCTTCTTCGTCCCTGTTATATTGCATAAACACCAAATTCCACACTTCAAGATATCTATCACAATCGCATCCTACAAAACAATCGGGCTTTCCACAAGAAAAAGCCGGGCCTTGGTCGTATATCAGCTCCGAGCAGGGGCCGCAAGGACCTATCGGGCCGGCAGCCCAAAAATTGTCCTTCTCACCCATGCGTACAATTTTACTCTCAGGGAGGCCAACAACTTTATTCCAAATTTCGAAGGCTTCGTCGTCGTCCAAATAAATCGTCGCATACATTCTCTCCGGATCGAGACCAATTACTTTCGTTAAAAATTCCCACGCCCATGGAATAGCTCGTTCCTTAAAGTAGTCCCCAAAGCTGAAATTTCCCAACATCTCGAAAAACGTATGATGCCTCGAGGTCCTTCCTACATTTTCTATGTCGTTGGTCCTTAAACATTTCTGCGATGTAGTGGCCCTCAGAACCTCAGGTTTCTTCAAC
This sequence comes from Acetomicrobium sp. UBA3949, assembly GCA_002385485.1. Classification (GTDB taxonomy): domain Bacteria; phylum Synergistota; class Synergistia; order Synergistales; family Acetomicrobiaceae; genus Acetomicrobium. The sequence goes on from DGDP01000126.1 coordinate 57,120, forward strand.
CCCAAAAAATAGGGCTTAAAGGGAACCATGCCCGCTATGGTAAACAGCAAGGTTGGATCATCCGGAATAAGACTGAAGCTTGGAAACCTTTTATGTTCTTTTTGCTCGAAATATGATAGAAATAGCTCTCGTAATTCCTTTCCGCTTCGCTTTATCACAATAAAATGAAGCCTCCCTTCTTTACAAGCACAAGACTTGATCTTGAATTATAATTCATTGGCTGCTAATTGTTCAACAAATCCTTTCTGGCCACTTTAGAATCATGGATGACCCTTTCGTAGTCTACAGTCGTATATTCGCCATTCCTATACACCCATTTGCCGTTCACAACTGTTCCCCACACATCCGTTGAGGTTCCCGCAAAAACAATAAAACCGGCAAGGTTTTTTAAATCCCAACCAACGTAATGGGGTTTGTCGAGATCGACTAAAATAAGATCTGCCTTCCAATCTTCCCTTATCAAACCCGCCTTCGGAAAGCCCAAAGCCTTGTAGCCGTTAACAGTAGCAATTTGGATTGCCTCTTTTGACTTTACTAATGTAGGGTCTTTGTGCAACCCCTTCTGGATAAGAGATGCCGTCCGCATCTCAAGCCAAGGATCCAATCTGTTGTTGCTGGCAGCACCGTCACTTCCCAATGCCACATTTACCTTTTTTTGGATCATCTGGGATAGGGGGGCAAATCCGCTTCCAAGTTTCATATTGCTGTTTGGATTATGGACAATGGTTATGTTATCCTTCGCTATCTCAGATAGCCTGTCTTCGGGGAACCATACTCCATGAGCCAAAACTAAGGATGCGATATCGGCAAGTCCCGTCTCATATAAAAGACCGATCGGATCTTGTTTTAATTCGTTTATAATATAATTTTTTTCCCACTCCGTCTCAAGCCAATGAGTATGTATCCCTGCATGCAATCCTCTGGCAATTTCCGCTATCCTTGCCAACTTCTTGGGCGAAACGGTATAAGGTGCGTGGGGACCAAGCTGAACGGTTATCATTTCGTCTTTGCCATGCCAATTATCGTAAAGCTTAATACCCTCCTTAAGCTTTAACGAAAAGAGAGGATCTTTGCCGATTAAACCCTGGCAAAGTCCACACCTCACACCTATTTCCAGGGCCACATTTGCTACTTCGTCCATGTGAAAATACATGTCGCCAAAGCAAGTAACTCCGGCACTTATCATTTCTATAATTCCCAGTTGGGTGCCTATTCGTATGTGATCGGACTTGAGCTTTCCCTCAACAGGCCATATGTGTTTTTCTAACCAATCTTTCAAGGGAGCCTCTTCGCCAAGGCCACGCAACAGCGTCATAGCCACGTGGGTATGGGCGTTCACGAATCCCGGCAACAGTGCCTTTTTACTTTCACACAAACATTCTTCTTTGGCCCTTATCTTCGTCCCGTGGCCCTTCGGCAATATCGATGAAATACGACCTTTGGACACTGCAACATCACATATTTCCGCCCTCTCGCGCTCTCCATCCAGTACTACAGCATCCCTGAAAACTATGTCAGCTTCTAAGGTACTTGCGACATCTGGGTTGTAAGCCTTCATTCTTCCCACCTTCCAAGATATTGTTCTTGTTCGGGAGTCATCTGTTCCAGTTTAATACCTAAAGCTTCTAGCTTATAGGAAGCCACTGCCCTGTCTATCTCGTAAGGAACCGGGTAAAGTCCCGGTTCGAGATCGTTCTCATGAATATAAAGAACCGATAACAGCTGAAGTGCAAAGGATAGATCCATGATTTCGATGGGATGGCCATCTCCACCGGCAAGGTTTACCAGCCTTCCCTCTACCAACAGATGCAGAGATCTCCCATCATGGGTCGTGTATGTCGTTACACCGGGGCGCGTTACTGACTTTTTAGCCGCTATTTCACTTAAATCAATACAAGATATCTCGACGTCAAAGTGACCTGCATTGGCCAAAATCGCTCCATTTTTCATAAGGGCAAAATGTTCTTTTCTGATCACATTAATGTTTCCCGTGGTAGTTACGAATATGTCCCCTGTCCGGGCTGCAGTAGCCATGTCGGTTACGTTGAAACCATCCATATAAGCCTCTAAAGCTCTATGGGGATCCGATTCGACAATCGTCACTTGCGCTCCAAGCCCCGACGCCCTGGAGGCTACCCCCCTGCCGCACCATCCGTACCCGCATACGACGACTTCCTTTCCAGCAATCAACATATTGGTCAGCCTGCATATAGCATCCCATACGGATTGGCCTGTTCCTGTCTCTTATACACATCT
>DGDP01000142.1 GCA_002385485.1 Acetomicrobium sp. UBA3949
CTACGGTAAATGAGTATGACGACTTAAAATATTGCCGCAGGGAAATTGAAGAAAACATCCTAAGGAGGCGGCTTTATGCCTGACAAGGACATAGTTTTGGCGAAGGTTGCGACTATACAAAGGTGTCTTGACAGGATCCGTGACGTTACGGGTCTTGATCCCGATAGCCTTGAAGATATCGACAAGCAGGATATATTCGTCCTTAACCTGCAGCGCGCAATTCAAGCCTGCATAGACCTGGCGGCCCACGCTGTGGCATCGGAACATTTAGGCCTTCCCGAAAGCGTCAGAGATAACTTCGTCATTTTAAAGGAAAAGGGAGTAATAGGCGCAGAGCTTGCCTCAAGAATGCTCAAAATGACAGGGTTTCGAAATATAGCGGTTCATAATTACCAAGCGCCCGACTTAAATATCTTAAAATCCATACTCGCAAATAATCTAAAGGACATTGAAGAATTTTATTCCACTCTTTTACAATATTGGCATTTCTAGTTCTAGGGACGGATCTTGAATGACGAATAAAGGGCAAGCAAGATGTGCTTATAAGATTGTTGCGCCGCAAATTCAGCTTGTCATTTTCTGACGAAAAGATGATCTGCTCCGTCACCGACGAATCTAAACTTGATGTCGCAGCCGAAGCAGTCCTTAGAGCCAAATCCTAGAATGATTAATTTAAAATATTAAACCCTGCTGTTATTGATTATCCCCTATTATACGCGTCGTATATTTGATAAACATACAAATACCACTGAGCCCGCCCTTAACAGGCGCTGATCTCAGTGGCATTTGTGAAACCTAAAATAACTTTTTATGTTAACCTGTTAAATGAAAATTCAAGATTAAAGATCCGACCCCGGAACTTCCTGTTATTAGGATAAATTATGTGCAAAAATTTATGTTGGGTACCGCCAAATGCAAAAATGGAATACGCCATTAAATAAAAAGACTGCTGATATCTCAGCAGTCTCAACATCATATTTATAATTTTATTTATATCTTTATAGCCACCCTTGCAGCTTCTTCTATGGCTTCCAGTGCTTTCCTTGCCTTTACGGCATCGCCGACAACATAAACCTCCGGCACCTTACCCTTTATTTTCTCTTCCAGTGGGTTATATGCCTTAGCACCCATGGCAAGGACTATTGTATCAAACCCGGTCAATCTCTCTTCTTTCCCATCCTTTTCGAAGACCACGCCATCGTCAAGGAATTCCTTCACTGTTGCTCCAGTAACTGCCTTAACTCCATACTTATTTAACCTTTCTAACAGGAAATACTTTACGGCATCCTGCTCATCCTTTGCTATCTCCGGAAGCATTTCCACTATGGTAACATTGTGATGGTGTTCGCCTAAGAAATCAGCTGTCTCGACACCCACCATACCACCACCGACTATCAAGACATTCATGCCAACCTCTTTCTTCCCTTCCAGTATGTCAACCGCCTTAACAAACTTAGGATTATTTATTCCCTTTATGTTAGGTACAAGTGGAACACCACCTGTCGCCAGTATGACCACATCGGGATTCTCTTTGGCAATTAGGTCTTCAGTTACTTCAACTCCTGTCTTATACTCCACGCCGTATTTCTTACCCATGGTTATATAGTACCTTATGGCCTTTAATATATCCTGCTTGGTGGGCGGAATAGCTCCTATCCTGTACTGACCGCCCAATACATTCTCTTTCTCATAGAGTGTAACCTCATGTCCCCTCTTGGCCGACACCCACGCAGCCTCCAATCCACCGGGCCCTCCGCCCACTACCATTACTTTCTTGGGTTTTTCGGTCTTTTCTATTGTAAGTTCCCCTTCTCTTACGGTAAACGGATTGACAAGACAGGATATATTAGGTTTTGTCGGGTCAAACAGATAACCTGCACATGCCTGCATACAACCTATACACGGTGATATTTCTTCTGTCAAGCCAGCAGCAACCTTATTTGGAAGTTCAGGGTCAGCTAAGGATTCTCTGCCTAAAGCAACTAGATCGGCTTTGCCGCTTTCCAGTATATCCTCTGCAAGCAGTGGTTCATTGATTCTTCCCACTGCTATAACAGGAATGTTAACCGCCCTTTTAATTTCCCCTGCAGCATATACGTTAAATCCAGGAGGTACAGCTGCAGGAGCAATTATATATTGAGTGGTTGCATAAACCCCGCAGGATACATGGATCGCATCGACCCCTGCCTCTTCCATAACGCGGGCCACCAGTCTGGAGTCGTTTATGTCTCTTCCACCTGGCACCACTTCATCACCACTTATCCTGAATATAACCGGATATCCGTTGCCAACTTTTCGTCTAATGTTTTTAATTATTTGCACAGGGAATCTCATCCTGCTCATAAAGTCTCCGCCAAACTCATCTATCCTCTTATTAGAATATGGAGACATAAACTGGGCTATAAGGTATCCATGAGCTCCATGTACCTCCACGGCATCAAACCCAGCTTCTCTCGCCCTTCTAGCTGCGTCACCAAACTTCTCAATGAGGTCATAGACCTCCTCCGTCGTAAGTTCCCTTGGCATTTCTCTTTCTACAGGGCATGGAATTGGTGATGGAGCTACTGGCTGACCTTCAATTTTGTCATGAGTTGTTTGCCTTCCAGCATGATGAAGCTGAATTGCTATTTTAGTCTCGTACTTATGAACTTCGTCTGTGACCTTCTTCCATGCAGGTATAAACTTGTCATCCCATATACCAGGTTCGTCCCATGGAGAACCTTTACCAAGGGGGTCAATTGCCGTGGCCTCTACAATCAGCAGTCCATATCCTCCCTTTGCTCTTGCAGCCCAATATGTTATATGTCCTTCTGTAGGGTTACCATTCGGCAGTGCAAGTCCAGTAGCCATTGGTGGTACCACAAAGCGATTTTTTACCTCCATTGTGCCTATCTTTATCGGTGAAAGCAGTACATGGAACTTCATAAAACAGACCCCCTTTGTATATTTACTTTATTTTTACTTTATATTGCTAATAATTTTACATTTTTTTGCCTATCTCAGTCAACTCCCAGAACTGCTGTATTGTGATGTCAATAAGAAACTATAAACTAATAAAATTTTACGAAAATGCTTCACTCAGAATTAAACGGCTCTGGATAGACCTCTAAAAATTACTTTACCAGCCTCACGCCCAGCTCGTAAGCACGCTTGCAGTCTTTGGGGAATACCTCTTCGTGGCGTTTTCTTTTGGCAACGGGGTCAAAGCGACTGGCAGCGTACTTGGAGTAGTCGTCGAACTGCAGCGTGTCGTAGCACATTAGCGACTCGCAGGGGCCGAAAAACCTCTCAAGAAGTGCTGCGTTGTCACGAAACATTTGGTCGTAGCCAATCTGTTTTGCGAGCTCTTCCGTCACGTTCATCGTATAGACCCATGCAGTGCGGACCTTTTTGGGCTGCCGGACCGCAGCGTCGGGCTCGTAGATGGGAAATTGGAAAAAGAGCCTTTCCATGAAGGACCTCATCTCTCCCGTGACGTCTCCAAAGTAAATGGGAGATCCCAAGATCAGGGCATCAATTGTTCGTATCTCCTCTAAAAGGGGAGTTAAATCGTCATTTACGGCACACTTCCCAAAGCTTTTCCCGCCTTTAAGCTTGCAGGCAAAGCAGCTTATACACCCCTTGTAATCTAGGTCGTAAAGGTGCACCAGCTTCGTCTCGGCTCCTGCCGATTCTGCGCCTTTTAGGGCGTGCTCGAGCAAAGTTGCGGTATTCCATCTCTTCCTTGGGCTTCCGTTTACGGCAATTAATTTCATGGACAACACCTCCTAATTAGGTTACCCAAACAATATAAAACCCTGTTCTGGATTTTTGCAAGGGCAAATCGATTTGCCCAAAAATTAAGGGTTGCTATAATATATTCAAGTCAAAATATAAGAATTAGTCGAGACATAATTCCATAATCGTGTCCCGTAAATGAGATAAAGCATCTGTAAGCACTAATTTTAAAAGTGATGATACATATCGGCAGCATGGATTGTCAGGGGCATACACCATAAAGCAGAGGAGGACGTTTGCGTGAAAATATCTATAAAAAGCGACTACAGAGAAATGAGCAAAGAGGCAGCCGGCATAGTGGCCGACGCGATAAGGACAAAGCCAAACTTGGTCTTGGGGCTTGCCACGGGAAGTACGCCACTTGGCATGTATAAAGAACTCATTAGAAAACACAAAGAGGAAGGCCTTGATTTTTCGCAAGTCGTGACTTTCAACTTAGACGAGTTTTGTGGGGTTTCCCCCAATGATAAACAAAGTTATCATTATTATATGTATGAAAATCTTTTCAGTCATATCAACATAAAGCCGCAGAATATACACATCCCCGACGGAAATGCCGAAGAGGCTGAAGAGTTTTGCAGGATATACGACAAAATGATAGAAGAGCATGGCCCGATAGACCTGCAAGTCCTTGGCATAGGCAGAAATGGGCACATCGGCTTTAATGAGCCGGCCGACAAATTGGCGGTCGATACCCACGTAACGCCATTGGCAGAAGAAACCAGGCGAGTCATATCCAACTTCTTCGACAAATGGGAAAATGTCCCCAAAAAGGCCATAACTATGGGGCTAGGTGCAATTATGAAGGCAAAAAAGATACCGCTTCTTGCAAACGGCAAAAAGAAAGTCGATATCATGCGTAAATTTTTAAAGGACAGGCACGTCACAACGAAATTGCCTGCCCCCTTTTTACACCTCCATCCCAATGTAACGGTAGTAATGGATAAAGAGGCAGCGGGATAATAAAAAAAGTTACACACCGATGTCCCGAGCTAGGACGGCAATACAGACCTGCTACGAATATGATCGCCTTAGCTTTATTAAATAACGAGGTCATACTTTTTTCTACCTGTCACGCTCTGGGGATCAAGACAGAGGACGGATTCCATGAGGGCAACAGGGTTAGCCGACGGCGAAAAAATATAAAAGATGTCTATCTTGCCGGCAAAAAGGTATTTTGATTCTGTTTTTAAAACTATTTAATTTATTTCTCATAAACATGAAATTTTTGCTAGAAAAGAGCTTGAAACGATAAAGGAAATGGCCGTCCTTTTCCTCTTTAGGCTTCTGTGTATTTTTTAGTGTTTATTGGGAAAGGGAGAATAATATTTAGACAATTTATGAAATTGACTTAAACTCCCTTTTTTGTGATATTATGCTCTTGGAATTTAATCAAAGACTTGTGCGAAAGGAGGGTTTGTCCATGTTGTCTGTCATCGATCGCCGATGAAGCCAGGGAAGGATGCGGGTTCCGCATTCATGCACCCGAAATCTTTTTTGCTTTGGCGCTTCATCTTCGGCTCCCGGGGCAATGATTTTCGGTCGATCGAGGGGCGAACGTGGCCCAACCCTCTAAAGTTTTGACTCGTTCCGGATCTTCCTCGATGATTTTGCCCGCCTTTTTCGGAAGTTTTGAAGCGCCTCTAAGCACGCATAAGGGGTGCATTGACGGTGGAGATGTGCTTTGCTTTCTACTAGAAAATTTAAGCTTCCGGAAAGGTGGTTTGAAAGATGTTTCAAGCATTAAATCGTGCACTTATGTCTCGTAAAGGCCCGATTCTGACGGGAATCGCCGTCGGAATTTTGGCACCTCTCCTTACCTTTTGGGGCAATCCCGGCAATATGGGGATTTGCGTAGCCTGTTTCACTAGGGATATCGCCGGAGCTTTGGGACTTCACAGGGGAGCCGTTGTGCAATATATTCGGCCAGAGCTTGCCGGCTTCATATTGGGCTCCTTCATTTCTTCCTTAATATACAGGGAATATAAGCCCAGGACGGGGTCTTCCCCGATCGTTCGCTTTTTCCTCGGCTTTTTCGCCATGATCGGGGCCTTGGTTTTTCTGGGGTGTCCGTGGCGGGCTTACATTCGTTTGAGCGCCGGAGATTTAAACGCCATCCCCGGCATCCTTGGACTGACAGTCGGCGTGGCCATAGGGATCTCCTTTCTGTGGCGAGGTTTTAGCCTGGGCAGGAATTATCCGGCGAAAAAACCCCTGGGTTATATCATGCCCCTTGCGGCGATAACGCTCATCGCCTTTGTCCTCTTGCGTCCAAGCTTCGGCCCCGAGGGCTCGTCTGCTATATTTTTTTCCGAAAAAGGTCCAGGCTCCATGGCAGCACCCGTCGCTTTGTCGCTTGCCGCGGGGCTTTTGATCGGGTGGTTGGCCCAACGAAGCCGTTTTTGCACCGTCGGGGCCTTGCGTGACCTCATTATGTTCAAGGATTTTCATCTCTTCAACGGGATAATAGCCTTTGTCATCGCCGCTTTCGTCACCAATCTGCTTCTCGGTCAATTCAAGCTCGGCTTTGAAGGGCAGCCCATTGCCCACACGAACGTACTGTGGAACGCCTTAGGGATGGTGCTGTCGGGCCTTGCCTTCACCCTTGCGGGTGGATGCCCGGGAAGGCAGTTTATCATGAGCGGAGAAGGGGACGGAGACGCTGCCGTCTTCATACTGGGAATGCTTTTTGGCGCTGCCACAGCGCATAACTTTAGCCTTGCCAGCTCAGGCACGGGCCCGGGCGCATTCGGACCGGCAGCGACGATAATAGGAATAATGTTTTGCCTTAGCGTCGGCTTTCTGATGCGAGAAAAGATATAAAGACTAAAGAGGTGAAAATTATGGCTGAATCCATAACTGTAGATGCTAGAGGGCTTTCCTGCCCCCAGCCGGTGGTCGAGACAAAAAAGGCCATCGAAAGATCAGCATGCAGTGAAATTTATGTGTTGGTCGACACGATGACTTCCGTGATGAACGTCAGCCGCTACGCAAAATGCCAGGGCTGGACCGCCCAATACGACAAGATGCCCGAGGGCGGTTTTAAGATCACATTAAGAAAGTAAAAAATTGGTTTGCCGTTAAATAACTGCCGTTAAAGTCTCGGCACTTAAGCAAAAAGACGGAGACACGGTTTCCCGGTCGGTCATCCCGCAAAAACAGTTGACCTGACCGCGAACTAGGTCTCCGTCTTTTTAGTATCTCCTATAAAAATACCGGCGATATACCTCATATCGCTTTGTTTTGATAGGCAAGTGACATGTTTTGAAAAAGATGCTTGACAGAGAATAATATTTTGATAGAATACAATTAGGTTACAACAATGTAAAACACTGTTCAATATTGTTGAACACGCGAGGTGGTTCAAGTGCGCAAAACTACTCTTTTGAAGAAGCTGATAAACGACCCTGAGATTCTGGTGATGCCCGGCGCTTACGACGTCTTATCCGCTCGGCTAATAGAGGCTGCCGGTTTCAAGGCAGTGCAGTGCTCGGGCTTTGGCTTTGCAGCTTCGCTTCTGGGATTGCCCGACATCGGCATTTTAAGCAGCACGCAGATGCTTGAAATTACGCGCAGCATCTGTCACGCCGTCGATATCCCCGTCATGGCCGACGGCGATAACGGATTTGGAAACGCCGTGAATACCTACTACACGGTCCGGGAGTTCGAGGCCGCAGGTGCTGCAGGCATCAACCTTGAAGATCAGATTAGTCCCAAAAGGTGTGGCCACATAACGGGAAAGCAGTGCATCTCCGCAGAGGAGATGGTCCTAAAGATAAAGGCGGCAAGGGAAGCTGCCAGGGACTCCGACTTCGTGATAAACGCCCGCACCGATGCTTACATGGTATACGGAGAGGAGGAGGCCATCCGTCGAGGCAACATGTATGCCAAAGCAGGCGCTGACCTCATCTTCGTCGAGGCCGTAACCTCAGTGGAGGGAATCAAGCGGGTGATAAAGGGCATTGATGCTCCCGTCTCTATAAATTTGCTTCAGGGCGGAAGGACGCCCCTCGTCACCATCCAGGAGCTTCAGGAATGGGGGGCTGCCAGGGTCAGCATACCCGTCACTTCCATAATGGCGGCAGCGTGGGGAGTAAAGCAGGCATTGGAATACATAAAAGAAAAGGGCACAATAAAGGGCCTGCCGGGCGTGATCGGTTTCGAAGAATTTGAGAGCCTTGTAAAGCTGGATAAGATTAGAGACTTAGAGTCGCGCTACCTCACGGAGGATGAGATTGCGTTGAGGTATCAAGGCCGTGACGGTTTGGAAAAGGCAAAAAAGGAGCTTCACTAAAGCTAAATAATTTAGGGAGTGTATTGCAGATGGCTGAAAGGGAAAAAGGCACATCAATTCGACGAGCTTTAAAGGTACTTTCTGCCTTTTCCTTAGAGGAGTCCTTTCTTGGAGTGAGCGAAATCGCAAAGAAGCTAGGGCTACCGAGAAGCTCGGTTCACTGGCTGCTTCAAGTCCTCCAGGATGAAGGTTATGTCTGCCAGGACCCGAAGAGCGGTAAATATCGACTCAGCGTAAAGCTCTTTCACCTTGGAACGATCGCGGCTAACACGATGAACATTAGTTACGTTGCCCGTCCCGTAATGGAGCGGCTCCGCGATCTTACTGAGGAGACCGTAAACCTTTACGTCTTAGACGGCTTTGATCGCGTATGCATTGAGCAGGCGGAAGGCATTCACCTGGTGAGACAGGTGGTCCGCCTTGGCCAGAAGATCCCTGCCTATTGCGGAGCTGCGGGGAAGGTGTTGGCCGCCTGGCAACCTGAGGATTTCGTCGATAGGCTGATCTCCCATACGCGACTTAAACCTTTGACCAAAAACACGATCTCTGATGTCAGTCTCTTTAAAGAGGAACTTGCCAAAATAAGAAGGCAGGGATATGCAGTAAGTTTCGGCGAGAGAGATATCGAGGTGGCAGCAGTTGCTGCGCCCGTCTTCGACGAAGAAGGAAGGATACTTGCCTCCTTAAGCGCCAGCGGTCCCGTCTCCCGTTTTGAAATAACTCCCCAGGTGATAGAGGCGCTTATAAACGCAGCAAGCGAAATTTCCTATCAATTGGGTTATTCAAAAGACCTGGAAGTTGCAATGTCGGGAGGCAAAGATTAGGGTATCGAAGAGGCAAAAATTTGATGCAAATATGTCTAAATATAAAAAAGGAGGACAAATCCGTGAGACTGAAGGCAGCCAAGCCGATCGTCGTTAGAGGAAAGAAACTTGGAGGAGATAAGCCGCTGATTTGCTTTCCCCTGGTGGGGAAAACTCCCGAGGCAGCTTTAGAGGAGGCCAAGAAGGCGATTGCAGGCTCTCCGGACGTAATCGAGCTTAGGGTTGACGCCTGGAACTTCATAACAGACAAACAAACTTCCATGAAAGTCCTTGGCGAGATACGAAAATTGACCGATATACCCTTGCTTTTGACGTGCAGGAGCCACCTTGAGGGCGGATTTCAGGAAGTATCGGCGGAATCAAGAAACGCCCTCTATAAAGGTGCGATAGAAGAAAAACTGGTTGACTTAGTTGATATCGAGCTTATAAGCGGCTACGAAGAAATCAAGAATTTAAAACAAATTGCCTCACCCCGTGGCGTTTATGTAGTTGTCTCCTTTCACGATTTCAAGAAAACCCCTCCTAAAGAAGTCATCTTTGCCACCATAGCCAAGGAGATCGCCTTTGGCGGAGACGTCGCCAAGGTCGCCGTAATGCCCCAGTCCATGGAAGACGTGCTGATCCTGATGTCAGCGACGCTGATGGCCAGGCGTGAGTTTCCCGATATTCCCTTGATAACCATGTCCATGGGGTCGCTTGGTTCCATCACGAGGATCGCAGGCTGGCTCTTCGGTTCGGATCTGACCTTTGCGGTAGGCGTAGCCTCATCTGCCCCGGGACAGATACCGGCAGGCGAGCTTAGAGAAGTTTATAAGCTGCTTTATTCCCTTTACCTGAACGAGTAAAGGACAAGAGTATAAATATAGGGCGAATTAGACAAGATTTGCCGTCATTGGGTTTTTATTTCAAGCTATTTCAAGGAGGTAAAGCAATGAAGGACCTTGTGGCTTATCAGATAGTGAATTTTCTTGAGAAAAAGGGCGTCGAACACATCTTCGGGCTTTGCGAGCGAGACGGCCGAGCAGATCATAGTACAGGGACGTGAGTGACCTTCAACATTCCTCCTCAAAAACTTGCAAACATTGCCGCTTTTTCCATCCTCGAGGATCGCCCGTTGGATGAGGAGCTTTTTGGCGAATTTTACGATCCTGAACTGGAAAAGTAGTAATCGGACTTTAAATTAAATGGGAGGGGTAAAGATGTTTTGTCCAAATGCAGATACAAGGTTCGTAACGCTTTATGGCAATCCGCTAAAGCAGACTTTGTCGCCCCTGCTTCACAATACGGTATTTGAGTCGAAGAACATGAACAACTTGTATTACCCACTTGAGATACCAAGCTTTGAGGATTTGTCTAAGGCATTGAAGACCATGCACATATTTAACGTAATAGGCGCAAACGTCACCATGCCCTACAAAGAAAAGATCATAGAGCTTCTGGACGGCTTGGACAAAAGCGCCGAGCAGTGCGGCGCGGTCAACACCGTCGTCACTACCGAAAAGGGATTGATCGGCTACAACACCGACGGCATGGGGTTTCTCAATTCCTTCATGGAGGAGTTCAACGTAAGCCTCGAAGGAAAGACCCTTCTTTTGATAGGTGCCGGAGGAGCTGCCAAGGCCGTCGTATTTGCCTTCCTAAACGCAGGGATTTCAAAGGTGATCGTCTACAACAACAGCCAAACAAGGGCCATGTCTCTGGTAGAAAGGGTAGAGAAGTTCTTTCCCGGAAAATGCGAGTGGAAGCCACTGAACAATAAGCCGGTGCCCCCTGAGGGCATAGCTGAGGCAGATATCATCATCAACGCCACGAAGGTTGGCATGAAAGGCGAAGCGGAGGGTCAGTCGCTGGTATTGCCCGACAGCTTCCGCCCGGGGCAGTTCGTCTGCGACGTCGTCTACAACCCGCCCGAGACCAAGCTGCTGGCTGATGCCAAAAAGGCAGGCTGCAAGACCTTAAGCGGAGACGGCATGCTCGTATACCAGGCGGCTGCTGCCTTTAAGCTGTGGTTCGGAGTAGATTCTGACGTAGAGTTGATGAAGCGGACGTTGAGAAATTACTTCGGATTTTAAATAAATAATACAATGACGCTGGTCATTACCGACCGGCGTCATTGACCGGAGACGTAGAGGGTTTGGCCTTCCAAGAAAGATAAAGGGCAAAGGGGGCTTGGCAATGGCTAAAGTTATCAGGAGGTTGCCTGAAAGAGCAAAAATAAGCTATTTTAATATAAGTTAGCAGTAATCTTTTAGGAAAGGAGGAGGCGGCATGGAAAAGAAGATTTCAGGAGTGACCATAGAGTGTGTAAAGGGAGATATAACAAGACAGCCCGATGTGACAGCGGTTGTAAACGCTGCCAATGCCTGGCTTAAGCCCGGCGGGGGAGTGGCAGGAGCGATACATCGCGCTGCTGGGCCTGAGCTCGATAAGGAGTGTCGACTTCTGGCGCCCATAAAGCCGGGGCAGGCCGTCATCACAGGTGGGCATAATCTTCCCAACAAATACGTTATCCACTGTCTGGGACCTCGCTACGGCGTAGACAAACCCGAAGACAGGCTGCTTTCAGATTGCTATCGAAACGCCCTCAAGCTTGCAGATGAACAGGAAATAGACTCCATCGCCTTTCCGGCTATATCCACAGGCGTCTTCGGCTATCCCGTCCAAGAGGCTGCTGAAGTGGCGCTAAGGACCGTCAAAGAGACCATCCCTTCGCTCAAGCACGTCCATAAAATCAGGTTTGTCCTTCACAGCGACAGAGATCTCAAAATTCACGAAAAGGTGCTTGAAAGCCTATAAGCCCGCAGGGAGAGCATAAAATTTCATAATTTTGATGTAAAATAAATGAGGCAGTTTGGATAATTTTAAAAAGCAGGTGGAAATGCGTTGGAAGAAATCTGGTACCTATTTAAGGACCATAAGTTGCTGTTGTGCCATGCCTCCAAGATGAGGTTGCCGACTTCGCGTGATGTAGAAAGCCTGGTCGACAAGATCGTTAGCAAAGGAGTCATCGCCATAGGAGACGCAGGCAGAGTCGAAGGTCCGAGGGAATATTGGGCTGAGATGTCGCCGGAGGCTTCAATTCCCGAAGGCATGGTCGCTTTAGGGCTTCGGGACGTTGGCAGCATCCTGGGAGAGGAGGCCTTTTACGCCGCGGCAAGGGCATTTCAGCTTATGAACTGGGTGGGGCGATACCGCTTTTGCATGTCCTGCGGCGATAGATTGGAACCCTCATCGGTGGATAACGGTAAAATTTGCCCAACCTGCGGTTCCGTCTTCTATCCTCCCGTAAGCCCTGCAGTGATAGTAGCGGTGGAAAGGGAGGGCAAAATACTGCTTGCCAGAAACGCCAGCTTTCCGCCCAAGCGATACAGCATCATTGCAGGTTTCGTGGAGCCCGGCGAGAGCTTCGAGGACGCCGTCAGGCGCGAAGTCAGGGAAGAAGTCTCCATAGAGGTAAAGGACATCAAATATTTCGGAAGCCAGCCCTGGCCCTTTCCTCACTCGATCATGGTGGGGTTTACGGCCAAATGGGCATCGGGCGAACTCAAGCCGGACGGCCGCGAGATATTGGATGCGTGCTGGTTTTCTCCCAACGAAATGCCCGATCTTCCGCCGGGAGTCAGCATAGCCCGTAAGCTCATAGACAATTTCAGGCGCAGCTGGAGCGTGGAGTCTTAAAGTCGAGGTTAATAAGATAAAACAAGGGAGAGCGTTTTGCCCTCCCTTTATAATCTACATGCAGTCTAATTAAAGTTGTATTCTGTAACGATCTTCTTTCTTCCCGTCACTTGATCTTGATAGTACTCGTAGCAACAAATGCCGAGGAACGAACCGGAGATATTATAGACGTTCTTATATCCCATACCCTGCAGGGCCATTACGGCGTAATAACTTCTCTGGCCAGAACGACAGTGCAAATAAACGGGCCTGTCTTTGGGTATTTCATTTACCCTTGATCGCAGCTCGCTTAAAGGAATGTTGACGGCATTTATGAGGTGGCCCTTGTTGTATTCGTCCTTCTCGCGGACGTCGACGATAAAGGCATTGTTTTCCACCAATTCCCTTACCTTCGTGACGGGGACCTGCTTGTACCTGCCATCTAAGAGGTTTAAGCCGACCAGTGCGGCGTGATTGACCACGTCTTTTGGAGTGCTGAAGGGAGGAGCGTAGGACAGTTCTAACTCCTTTAGGTCTTCCAAGGTACCGTTCATCAATATCAACGTGGCTATTATATCTATCCTCTTATCCACGTTTCCCCTACCTATGGCCTGGGCGCCCAGTATTCTTCCCGTTGGGTACTCGTATATTAACTTAAAATGCATTATATTGCAGTCAGGCATAAGGCTTACCTTATCAAAGGGGATTATATAAACGAAATCGTAGGAAATCCCAGCGGCCTTCGCCCGCTTTTCGTTCAATCCCGTCGATGCGGCGTTCAGATCGAAAAGCTTGACGATAGAGGTGCATATATGTCCGTTATTTCTGTGGGGGATGCCGTAAATGTGATCGGCTGCAGCCCTCGCCTGCCTTTGTGCCGGTCCGGCCAGAGCGCATTTGAAGTACTTGTGTTCTAAGCGGGAGTATACTTCAATGGCGTCGCCTATGGCGTATATATCTTTATCGCTTGTCAAATAGTTATGGTCGACCTTGATCGCGCCTGTACTGCCAATTTCAAGCCCTGCGTCCTTGGCGAGAGCTATATCGGGTGCTACGCCGACGGCCATGACCACGGCCTTGGCGTTGACTTTTCTCCCGGACTTCAGGATTAGGTGATCGTTGTCTATCTTCACTACGGCATCGTTTAAGATGAGGTTGACGCCTTTGTCGTATATTTCTTTATGAAGTATCTGAGCCATGTCGTGATCAAAAGGTGCCATTACTTGTTCCGTGGCTTCTATTATGGAAACCTTTTTACCTGCCATATGTAAGTTATCCGCTATTTCCAGCCCTATATAACCACCGCCGACAACGGCTACGTCTTCGATGTTATTCTTTTTGAGATATGTATAGAGCCGATCGATATCTACCACGTTCCTAGCTGTAAATACGTGTTCTTTATCAACTCCTTCGATGCTTTTCGGCAAGATGGGATGTGCGCCGGGAGAGAGGATCAATTTATCGTAACTTTCTTCGTATTCTCTGCCGCTGGCGTGATCCTTTACCAAGATCTTTTTCTCGTTTCTTTTGATTTTTATCACTTCACTGTTAACCCTGGCTTCGATGTTATATTGCTTTAAAAACTTTTCCGGAGACATTAAAATGAGATCTTCGGTTTTTTTAACGGTATCGCTGAGGCGATAGGGCAGACTGCAATTTGAGAATGAAACATGTGGTCCCTTCTCAAAAATAATGATCCTTGCAGACTCGTCCAATCTCCTGATTCTTGCCGCAGCGGAAGCCCCGCCGGCCACTCCGCCGATTATTAAAATCTTTTTTTCCATTAATACTTACCTCCCAGTAGTTTAAAATATTTTAAATTCCCGCTCGTAGGCGTCAGTTACACCGATATCTTGCTCCTGATCTTACAGCTGAGGATGCCTCCTATTACCATGAAAACCAGAAATATCCATCCCGATAGCGAAAGATTGGCAATAGGGCTATACAACGCCCCGACGTTACATCCGTTAGCAAGGCGAGTGCCAAATCCCATGCAAATACCGCCTAGCGCAAATACTGCAGCCTCTTTCTTTTTCATGCGCAATCCTGACTTAAACGCTTGCGCGAACTGCCCCGCTGTTAGCAAATATATCAAGGCGCCTACGATAATCCCGAAGTTCTGTACCGAAGCGCCGTGCTTAAAGAAGGGTAGAGTGAAGGTATCGGCGGACATATGGGTGAAATTGGCGATAGACTCGGGCGACATGCCAAATAACATGAACAATTTGCCTACCCATATTCCGTAAGGAGTGGATGCACCCCAACCGGCCTTGGTCACCCCCATCAGGAGCATAAAAAGCAGGGCCAGCACGACAGCACCCTCCATTAACGTCCAAGGTTTTACGAATAGGTGCTCATATGTCTGGGCGCTAAAAAGCTTGAAAGTCTTTACATTCATCGGTTTAAGTTGGTCCTGCATGATTTCAAGAGGAACGCCTGTGTATGTATTGGTTTCAATCCTTTGCTTTTCGTACAAATAACAAAGATATACCACAATCCCGCTGAAAAGGGCCATTAGCAGAATAGCTCCCAAATAACCCCCGAAACCGTCGCCCTTGAAAAGATCGGGTAGAAAAACTCCTCCCGCAAGCTTAGTGCCAACCTCCGTCGAAAACCAGGAATCATTGACCCAACTTGCGGTTCTTTGTATGGGAAAACCGAGGAACACACCTACACCGAAGAAGAAGAGCGTAATGATGGCCTTTGGAAGAGCGGAGGGAAATATTGTAAGTACTCCCGTTGCACAGCATTCAGAAAAGGACATTCCAAATCCGAAGAGAAAGGCGCCAATGATTAACCCCATATTTATAGGATTAATCCAAAGATTGTAGGAAGTAGGATCCGATCCGAACAAAAAGGCTGCCGTCAACAAGCCCGTAATAAAAAACATGAACGTCATCGTTCTCATCAGCTTGGTAGACCCGGTTTTATACGCCCTGTATACGCTGCCGGCAAAGCCTGTATACGCCCTCGATAATGTGTATCCCAACCCCGTCCCTATCAACAGTCTGAAATAAAGGTCATTACTGCTTAAAAACATCTTGCCTCCGACCACAATGCATAAGGCTGCCAAAAATCCGACGACATACTCAAGCTTCTTCATACAAACTTCCCCTCCCTAAACGTCATGATGCTTAACCAATGTCCTAAAGGTTTTGCCGGTTCGGCAATATAAGAATGCGTTCATTACCCCAAGCCATTCGAAGCAAACTTTGTTAAATCCGCCACAACTTAATGTGAATTATATAGCCTATAGGGTATATCTGTCAACCCTACCCGGTATTGTATCTGACCCAGGATGTCTGTTTCAAGACGAATGTTATAATAAACATCGTCTATGGCAATTAAAAATATTTATGAGAGGGTGCGCAGATGCCCTATGCGGAGTTCAAGGCACCGAAGGGGATAATAAAAGTCTTTGTAAAGCTGGCAGAAGGCGTCATATCTCAAATTCAAATAAGCGGGGATTTCTTCATGTATCCTGAAGAAGCGCTTGACGACCTTGAGCAGCTGCTGGTTGGCACTAATGCCGAAAGGACGGAGTTATCCAAGCTGATTGAGCAGTTTTACGAACAAAGGCAGATCCAAACGCCAATGCTTACGCCCGACTGCTTTGTAGAGGCCATAATGAGGGCCGTTAGGAGGTAAATCATGGGGGGCTGGAGGGTTATTCCTTTAAGGGTAGACAATCCCTTCTACAGCATGGCCATTGACGAGGCCATTTTAAAACTTAACTCAGAGGGGAGGTCTCCTAATACATTGCGATTTTGGAGGTGGCAGCCCTCGACCGTTTCGCTCGGATATTTTCAAAGCCTGGAGCGCGAGGTCGACATGCAGGCTGCAGCCAAATACGGCGTAGCCGTGGTGAGGCGTTTAAGCGGCGGGGGTGCCGTGTTTCACGATCACGACGGCGAGCTCACCTACAGCGTCGTCTGCAGGCAGGAGGATTTGCCCCGCGACATCATGGAGTCCTTCAAGGTGATCTGTGGTGGGTTGATCAAGGGGTTTGAACGCTTGGGCCTTGAAGCTCGCTTTGCTCCGTTAAATGACGTCGAGGTGGGCGGCAAAAAGATC
>DGDP01000132.1 GCA_002385485.1 Acetomicrobium sp. UBA3949
CCGGTCGTTATAAAGGAATGAACAGATTTGATGCCAGAGAAGCAATCGTAAGAGACATAGAGGCTGCAGGTTTGTTGGTAAAGATCGAGGAATACGAGCATGCCGTCGGTCATTGTTATAGATGCAATACAATTTTAGAGCCCTATCTTTCGGAACAGTGGTTCGTCCGCACCGAGCCTTTGGCAAAAAGGGCCATTGAGGTCGTAAATGAAGGCAAAATTCGTTGGATACCCGAGCGCTGGGTAAACACCTATTATCAGTGGATGGAGAATATACGCGACTGGTGTATCTCGAGACAGCTGTGGTGGGGGCATAGAATACCGGCTTGGACCTGTCTGGACTGCAATCACATAACAGTGTCGGAAATTGATCCGGTGGAGTGCGAAAATTGTGGCTCAAGAGCCATTGTGCAGGACGAAGATGTTTTAGATACATGGTTTTCGAGCGCTCTTTGGCCCTTTTCCACTATGGGGTGGCCTGAACAAACTCCAGAGCTCACATATTTTTATCCGACTTCATTGCTGGTTACCGGCTTTGACATTATATTTTTCTGGGTGGCAAGAATGATAATGATGGGCCTTAAATTCATGGATGACGTGCCCTTCAAAGACGTTTATATTCACGCTTTGGTCCGCGATGAAAAGGGTCAAAAAATGAGCAAATCTAAAGGCAACGTCATAGATCCTGTAGACATAATAAATCAATATGGGGCTGATTCCTTGAGATTTACCTTATCATCGTTGACAGTACAAGGCCGTGATATATTTTTGAGCACCCAAAAGATCGAATCCTGCAGGCATTTCATGAATAAGATTTGGAATGCTGCCCGTTTTGCTTTGATGAATTTGAGCGATTTTGATAAAAATCGGACAATGGAATTCGACGATTCTTTGAGGCTTCACGATAGATGGATCGTCATGCGCGTTAATCAAGTGACCAAAGAGGTTACAGACTTGATAGAAGGATATTTTTTCGGCGAAGCAAGCAAAATGCTTTATGACTTCGTGTGGGGAGAGCTCTGTGACTGGTACATAGAGATGTCGAAACCGGCTTTAAGGGGAGACGAGGGGAGCAAAAGAAAGATCGCTTCGCAAAAGGTGCTTTATTATGTTTTTAAAAAGGTTCTCCTTCTTCTCCACCCCTTTATTCCCTTTATAACCGAAGAGTTGTGGCATTCCTTCGGTTTCAGCCAAATGTCAATCGAAGAAGAGCCTTGGCCCGGTACGGAGGAGATGTTCGATGACACGACAAAGAAGTTGTTAGAAAAGAATATTTTTGTCCTTCAGGAAACCATACGTTCGATAAGAAACCTGAGGGCCGAGGCTAACCTCACGCCCCAGATCACGGTTCCTCACTTAACGATCAATCCAACGGATCAATCTGTTCTTGAAGTGTTAGCTGAAAATGAAGATATAATTAGGTTGATGTCCAAGGTAGGAGAGGTAAGTTTTGAGTCGAGGAGGCCTGGTGGCTCACTGGTTTCTGTATTGCCCTGGTGCAATGTCTATCTGATCGTGGGCGATATTATTGACATTTCTTCGGAAATAGAGAGGTTGCGAAAAGAAAAAGAAGGATTACTTTTGGAGGAACAGAAAAGCCTTTCGAAGCTTTCTAACGAGTCCTTCCTGCAGAAGGCGCCGCAGGAAGTTGTCGAAAAGGAGCAAAATAGGTTAAAGAAGGCCAGGGAACGCATGAAGAGGATCGACGATAATATTGCATCTCTTGAGCGCAGCTCGGAGGAAGCAGATGGTCGATAAAGAAAATGCCGAAGCCTTTGACCTTTTGGAACAAGACATTTTAAATAGTGCAAGCCCGGGCATTCGCCCGGGCTTATCACGGATGGCCAAGTGCCTCGGTTTGCTGGGTAATCCTCAAAGGGATTTCAAGGCCATTCATATAGTCGGTACTAACGGCAAAGGCTCTACTGCATCGACTATTGCGAGTATCTTGTCTTCATCGGGTCTTAAAACTGCGCTATATACTAGCCCTCACCTGTTGCACATGGGCGAGCGTCTTAAAATTGAAGGCAAGATTGTAAGTCCGCAAAGGTGGATGGAAACATGGCAAAAGGTAAAATTGGTGCTAAGGGAAAATTTCATCGCCGATACGCCTCCGACTGCTTTTGAACTTATGACAACCGTGGCTTTCTTAATTTTATCCGAAGAAAAAGTCGATGTAGCCGTTGTAGAAGCAGGAATGGGTGGAAGGCTCGATGCCACGAATCTTCTGGGAGAAGTTATACTTTCAGTGATTACCTCTATTTCGCTGGATCATACGAATTTTTTAGGAGACACTATTTCCCAAATAGCGAAGGAGAAATTTTCCGTAATCAGGCCCGGGAAAAGGGCAATTTATGTGGGTGGAGACTTTGGTCTGGAAAAACTGTTTATTGATAGCTGCGCAAAGATGATTTCCGAGGGACACATTTTCTCAAGAGAATGTTTAGTCAAACCCGCACATTTTTCTTTGGATGGCGTTATTTATGACTTTTGGACATCCAAGGGATACTTTTTCGATTCCCTTGAAACGAAGCTTACAGCTGCTTATCAAGTTGGCAATACTGCATTAGCTGTCTTTGCAGCTCTTCTTTTAAAAGACGTCTTTTCAGGAATATGCGAAGAATCGATCAGATCGGGATTGCTCTCTGTTTCATGGCCCGGCCGCTTTGAAATTATAAGGTTAAAAAATGGAAAGGTATTAATACTGGATGGTGCGCACAACCCGGAAGGAATGGAAGTCTTTGTGCAATCGCTTAAACAAGTTTTGCGTCCCCATGAAAATATTACCCTTGTGACGGCAATGATGAAGGACAAAGATATCCAGGGAACATTGAAGAAACTATACAATCTTCCCATCGAAAAGATTGTATGCACACAAGTGCCTCAACTGGACAGAAGCGAATCTTCGCATGCTTTGGCGACCATAGCAAGGAATATCTTTACCAAGGCCTTTATAGGGGACGAAGCAGAATTAAATGCGGCGTTGTGCGAAGCGGTTAATAGCCGTTCGAGTTATATCGCAATTTGCGGCAGCCTCTACCTTATAGGGGCGATAAAAAAGATTTTGAGATCCGATCTTTAAGGAATGCCAAAATAGTTCATATCAAGTGATAATAATTAAGAGGAATTTTAAATATAAAGTGTTTATGCGATTTAAGAGGTGAAGATCATGATTCCATTGCGGGTAGGCGTCATTGGAGTGGGACATCTGGGATATCACCATGCCAGGATATATTCGGAGTTGCTGGAAACCAGACTTACCGGGGTTATGGACATAGACGATCAGAGAGCTGCCTCCGTTGGCGAGATGTTGCAAGTGCCTTATTTCAGTGATTTAGATGAATTCCTGGAAAAAGCTAGCCCAGATGCTTTGAGCATTGTTGTGCCTACGGTTGCTCATTACGAAGTGGCCAAAAAGGTAATGGAAAGAGGCATTCACGTGCTCATAGAAAAACCTGTTACGAAGACAGTCGATGAGGCAGAGGAGTTGCTCAAAATGGCAGCTCAAAAAAACCTCGTTTTACAAGTAGGACATATTGAGCGCTTTAACAGCGCAGTTCAGTACGTCAGGGGAATTTGTAAACCACCTCTTTATATTCAAACTAGAAGGCTTGGCCCCTTTTCTTCCAGGGTTGCGGATGTCGGCGTTGTTTTAGATTTGATGATCCATGACATTGATATAATTTTATCGTTGGTTGGAAGTGAGATAAGCGAAATTTCGGCCTATGGAAGGTCCGTCTTTACAGAGCATGAAGACATAGCCTCGGCTCACCTTACGTTTAAGAATGGGGCAATATCTCATATACTGGTCAGCAGGGCTTCTGAAAAGAGGCTTAGGACGTTGGAGATTATGGAAAGAGAGCGTTACATAACCTTAAACTACGAAACTCAAGATGTTTCCATTCATAGATGCATTAGGAATAATGGCATGGGATTAATGGAGGTAATTGAACATCCCGTCTTTCCAAAACACGAGCCTCTGAAGATGGAATTGCAACATTTCATATCTTGCGTCAAGGAAGGAAGACAGCCGATGGTCGGTATTGCTGACGGCAAGAGAGCTTTAGAGATAGCGGTTGAGGTTCTAAGGCAGATAAACAAAAATAGATCGGCTGATTCCGATGGGAGTCTTGAAGGTCTTTTAAATTAAAGCAGGCTGACATGGTTGTTGTATTTATGTAATATATTGTTATGTGTCATGAAGTACCCCCAAATATAGTCGAAATTTTAATTTATAATTAAGATTATTGTAAAATAGAGGGAGAAAAGCTCCCTCTATTTTTATGGGGTGATGGGATAATGATGGAAAAAGCGAGAAAACATCGCGATAACCTTGCACGCCAGATTATAATTTTCTTGATCGTTATCATCGCTGCTCTTTCCTTTGTCATTATTGCCTGTACTTATTCAAGGCCCGACAGAATTTTCATGGAAAACGCTATTATAAAGCTGATTTATGAGAAGCATTCAAAGGGACAACCTTAAAACTTTAAAAAGCAGAGGTGCAAATTTATATTATGTTTGGCTCTATTCCGGATGTAAACGTTCAAGCCCTGTTAGCGTTGGCTCTTTTTATGGTCTCCTTGATGATAGCCAGGATTATAAACAATATAACTTCAAAGAAATGGCCCGGCGGTACTTTATGGGTCTTTTACTTACGCGTCCTTCTGGGGTTCACTTTGGCCGCATCGGTGATCATGGGTTTTTACGCCTTTGCCGGAATATCTATAATAAATACGAGATAATGCTCTTCATCAAGATTTTCCCGAAAAGGAGTTGTTGTCATGCGCATTTTCCTAACTGTGGCTATTTTCTTTGTTCTTTTTTTTGGCCTCTTTTCGCCTGTTGAAGGGAGTGAGCTCTATTCATTGCCGGAGGTCAATAAAATAGAGGCAGAAAAGCATATGATAGCTGCCAGGCGATATTTTTTAAGCGGAGATTACTTGAGATGTATCGATGAATTAAAGGCGGCGCAGTCAGAAAACATCTACCTGGTTAATGTTTATCTCCTTCGATCTCTTTGTGAAAGGCGCTTAGGAATGTGGGATCGCTCTTTAGAATCCATCCGTTATTATTTGGAAGTAGAAAATGGCGATGGACGTGCTAAATTAATCGAGGAGCAAATCGTGAAAGAAAATGAATATGTTAAAAATTTACTTTACGGTCGCGTTGACTCCTCTTTAATGAA
Source organism: Acetomicrobium sp. UBA3949 (assembly GCA_002385485.1). GTDB lineage: Bacteria > Synergistota > Synergistia > Synergistales > Acetomicrobiaceae > Acetomicrobium. Next base: position 5,188 of record DGDP01000132.1, read on the forward strand.
AGTTTTCAAACAACCTCTATCCATGTTTTTCGATCTTCCCTTGGGAGCGGACGTCAAAGCTTCGACAGTGGGAAAGGTTAGCTATTTTGAGGGAATGTTGTGGATATGCGATATCGATGGCAACAAAATTACGTTAATCGAGGAGGGTCGAAAACCGCATTTCTTTAAAATAAACAAACCCGTCGCCGTGGTGCCCTTTGGGCTTCAAAGAATATTAGTAGCCACGAGGGACGGACAGCTTTTGTGGGGTGATCTAAAGAAAGGCGAAAAAGGCGATATGGAAGTTAATTTCGAAAAGATAATCAGCCTTTCGGCGATACTTTCGGATGCTGTCTCCTTGGGTGAAAAGATAGCCGTGGTAAGCGATGTATTGGAGGGAAAATTGATATGGATAGACCTTGAAGAGGGCAAAGAAATTTCCGACTGGCGTCCCTCTGAGGGGATTCGGTTTGAACCGCTTGCTCTGTCTTACAGGGGGTATTTAATGGCGATCGCGGACAGAGCTTCCAATTCGCTGATTGCTCTGGATCCATGGTCTAAAAAAATTATGTTTCAAGAAAAGGCACAATACCTGAGAGATGTGGAATGGTTTACGCCAACAGAAGTGATCGGGTTGAGCGAAGATGGGTCGGTACATATGGGAAACGTGATAAAACGTAATTTTGCTAAGCAAATAGAAAGCAAAATCACGAATGGTTGGTGCCTCACGAGAAAGGATGAAGAACTGGTTGTCCTCGATACCACTCTTAGAAACATTTATTCGATACGCATAACACCGGAATTGACTGACCTTATGGCCTTTGCAAATCTTACCATTATGAGCAAAAATGTCGCCGACTTAAGCGTCATTAGCTTTAGAGCAGGTTTAAATGTGCCTGTTCTAGATGAATACGGAGAAGACCCCCCGTTTTTAGCGACCGCATTTGGGGAAATGATTCTTCCGACCAAGTGGGAAAAGACAACCCACGTTAAAATGGGGAGCGTAGTCAATGTTACTGAGTTAGGGGATTACGAAAAATTTATGAGGGGGATTTATCATACAAATGATGCCTGGCCCTCAAGGCTTGTCATCGAGCAAAACCCCCTCGTTTCTGGAATAAGTGATGATTTTGTGTTAATGTTGGCTGGGTTTTGTTTGAGGGAAGGGATTGCGGTGGATTTACTTATGAAAAATGGCCCTTTGCCGCTGAGTTTGATAATGCTTTCCCATGTATCGGGAGGCAAAATTTATTTTTATCCCTTTCAAAGGGAGAAATCGGCAGAACAAATTGGCCTTCAGGGAGAGCTGGTTGTAATGTTGCCTGAAAGAAATGCATTGTTCAAAGAGATGACCTTCGAGCCGCTATTGGCGGTCTTTGGTAATGTAGGAGGCATTCCCTTCAGGGATTGGACCCCAATAGACTTTTTATCGGATTATTAACTAGAAATAAATTGTCAATAAGATTGATTGGAGGTTTATCAATGGATCATCTTGTCGAGAAGGCTTTAGAGGGAGATCATAGAGCTATCGCGCGGCTAATCTCGCTTGTTGAAAACGAATCTCCCTTTTCAAGCCAGATAATGGCTAATTTATATGCCCATACGGGGAAAGCTCATATAATTGGAGTGACGGGAAGCCCGGGTGCAGGCAAGAGCACCTTGCTGGACAAGTTGATAGATAACCTAAAAAGAATGGATAAAAAGATCGGTGTCATAGCAGTGGATCCGACGAGTCCCTTTAGCGGCGGTGCAATACTGGGCGATAGGCTAAGAATGCAAAGCCATGCCCTTGACCCCGATGTCTTTATCCGGAGCATGGGCACAAGGGGATCGTTAGGGGGTCTGAGCAGGGCAGCCTATGAAGCTGCCATGATACTGGATGCCTGTGGCAAGGACGTCATCTTTATCGAGACCGTGGGAGTGGGACAATCTGAGGTTGATATAGTAAAGATAGCGGATACGGTTTGCCTGCTCCTCGTTCCGGGCATGGGCGACGATGTCCAGGTCATGAAGGCGGGTATAATGGAAATTGCAGATATATTTGTGATCAATAAGGCAGATCGCGACGGTGCTGACAGGCTGAAAGCCGAAGTTAACATAATGCTTGATCTTTACGGCAGTAAACCATGGAGACCGCCAATTGTAAAGACCGTGGCGGAAAAGGGAGAAGGTATAGATGTTCTCTGTAGAGCTTTAGCTGACCATAAAAAATATTTATCCGAGAGCGAAGAAGGCAAAAAGAGATTTATATCGAGAATAAAGATGGAAGTTGAAGAAATCTTAAGAAGAGAAATTGCGAAAGTAGTTGAAGAGAAGTGGAAAGAAAATTGTGATGACAATTTGATCCAATCTCTTGCCTCTCGTAGTATCGATCCATATACAGTAGCGGGAAAAATTTTAGGCGAAATATTCTCAAGGGGGTTATAACGTGAAAATAGTCCTCGGAGCCGATCATGCTGGTTGCGCTTTAAAGAACGCAGCTAAAGAATATCTTTTAAAAAGGGATATAGATGTTATCGATTTGGGTGTCGGTTCAGACGATGAGCCTGTAGATTATTCTGATATCGGGATAAAGGCAGCCGAAATGGTTGCTGCCGGCGAGAGCGATCGCGGAATATTGTCCTGTGGGACCGGAATAGGCATGTCGATAGCCGCAAATAAAGTACGGGGAGCATATGCCGCTCTTTGTACCGACAGCTTTATGGCTAAGATGAGTCGCCTCCATAATAATGCTAATATCCTCGTCCTTGGAGGAAGGGTTGTAAGCGTCGAGCGGGCACTGGAAATGGTAGGAGTGTGGCTTGATACACCTTTTGAAGGCGGCCGGCATTTTAGGCGCATTGAAAAAATAAGGGCCTATGAAAACAAGGATATCGAGGGAAACGGTAGCCATTCGAAGGGGCGACTGGTGATAATGGATCATCCGCTGATACAGCACAAATTGGGAATTATCAGGAATACCTCGACAAGCGTTAAAGAGTTCAGGGAGTTAGTAGAAGAAATAGCCGGTTTAATGGTTTATGAAATAACAAGAGATCTTCCTGTCGAGGAGATAGAGGTCGAAACACCTCTGGCGAAGACACGTGCCAAGACCATTTCCGGTAAAAAAATGGCAGTTGTACCCGTTTTAAGGGCAGGGCTCGGGATGGTTCAAGGCATTCTTAAGCTTATACCTAACGCAAAAGTAGGCCATATCGGGGTATATAGAGATCCAACGACGCTTCAGCCTGTTGAATATTATTGCAAGTTACCCGGTGATATAGAAGAGAGGGACATTCTCATCGTCGATCCTATGTTGGCCACGGGGGGTTCTTCTGTTTTGGCGATCGATTTAGTAAAAAGAAGGGGAGGTAAAAAAGTTTCATTGGTATGTCTGATAGGTGCACCCGAAGGTCTGCAGAAAGTCAAGGAAGCTCATCCGGATGTCGACATCTACATGGCTGCGTTGGATGATCACTTGGACGAACACGGCTATATAGTGCCCGGATTGGGCGATGCCGGCGATCGTTTATTCGGAACAAAATAACTGATAATTGTATTGTGAGCAGTGAAATGGTCCTCTATGCTTTTCTGTCATTTATGTGGGGATGGGGGATAACAAAGTTATCCATTCCCCTCTCTTTTAGGTATCGTATTTTGGATATGCCCGAATCTAGAAAGCTTCACAAAGAAGTTACGCCACGCGGTGGGGGCATCGTCTTGTGGAGCGGTTTGCTTCTGTTCCTTTTGTTGGCGAGGGATCATTTTGAATTCGACCCTTCGTTTTTTGCATGGTGTGCGAGCGCGACATTTTTAGTCGGATATCTGGACGATATGAGAAGCCTATCTCCAAAAGTTAGGCTTTTAGTCCATATTACTGCTTCAATAGTAGCTTTAATTCCTCTGTACAAAAGTGGCAATTTTCCCCTATGGAGTTGGCTTACCGCATCTTTGTGGATTGCCGCCATGATAAGCGCATATAATATGATTGATGGCATGAATGGCTTGGTTTTGGTTATATTCGCGGCAAGTTCATGTATGTTTATGGTCGTCTTCCACAATATATTTTGGGCCTTTGGCTTTGGAATCGCTATCGGGATCCTCCCTTGGAATTTCCCCGAGGCAAGGACTTTTTTAGGGGATGGGGGCAGCACGCTTCTTGGATTTTTTCATGCCTCTATTTTATTGTATTCTATCTCTTCGTATACACCTTTGACACAATCCTTTGTACCTCTTTGCTTATTTTTGGCCTTTGTCGGGGGCATTCCCTTTATTGACATGTGCTTTGCTATACTGCGAAGAACTGTGAAAGGTGTCTCTCCCTTTTACCCCGATAAGGGGCATATACATCATCGTCTCCTTCGGAGAGGGTTCACGGCTTCTTTTGTGTTAGTCTTAATGGTGTCTTTCCATTTAGCAATGCTGTTTATAAGCATAAGGTTTTTTTAACCCGATATTTTTAGTCGGAGTATCTGTGTGCATGGAGGTTGTCGCAATGTCTTCAATTTGCTGTATAATAGGCACTCGTCCGGAAGCCATAAAGATGGCTCCTGTTATAATGAAATTGAAAGAGCGTGATATGCCCTATTATGTTCTGGCAACAGGACAGCATACAGACCTTTTAACTCAAGCATTAAAAGTGTTCAATATTGTGCCAAATTGTAATTTATCCATCATGAAGGAAAAACAAAGCCTGGATTACATCACGTCATCTGTGCTGACGAAGGTGGGGGAGGTCCTAGACGATATAAGACCGGGAGTCGTTTTGGTGCATGGAGATACTACGACAACTTTTGCATCGGCCCTAGCGGCTTTTTACAGAAAAATTAAAATAGGCCACGTCGAAGCGGGACTCAGAAGCGGCAATATATATTTGCCATTCCCTGAGGAAGCCAATAGGATAATGACCGATAAGCTCGCTACATTTTGGTTTGCCCCAACGAAATTGGCAAGGGAGAACCTCATCAACGATGGCTGCGATCCATCGAGAATATGGGTTACAGGGAATACAGTGGTGGATGCTCTTATGGCTGTAAAAAAGGCCGCAAGGCCCCCAAAGTTTTTATTGGACAAATTGCCGGCCGGTGCTCCGATGTTACTTGCTACCGTTCACAGAAGAGAATCATGGGGTGAACCTCTCGTAGCGATTTGTAAAGCTTTAATGAAGATATTAGATGATTTGCCGGAACTTTATATTGTCGTACCAATGCATAAAAATCCCCTGGTTCGTGAAATATGGCAAAAACATTTGGAATGCCATTCGAGAGTGATTTTATGCGATGCAATGGAATACGACGATTTCGTGTGGACAATGGATAGAAGCTCTTTGATATTGACTGATAGCGGTGGTATCCAAGAAGAAGCGACGACCCTTAAAAAGCCCGTAATAATTCTTAGGGATGTTACGGAAAGGCCTGAAGCGGTGAGCTCGGGGACCGCGGTGCTGGCAGGCAGGGAACCGTCCAAAATTATCGAGCTATCGCTTAAAATATTGCGGGATGATGAGTTCAAGGCAAGCATCCTTGCAAAAGCGGGCTCTCCCTTCGGAGAGGGAAGGGCGGCCGAAATCATAGTTGATGTCTTGAGTAATTACATAAAAACTGGTAAGTATTGATTTAGGGAGTGAGAGAAAGTGAAGACTAATCAAGAATCCGGTTTTTTGAAGATAAAAGGGGGGACCCCTCTTAGGGGAAAGGTAAAGGTCCAGGGTTCAAAAAATGCGGCCCTGCCGGTCATGGCTGCCGCGCTTTTGTTGGATAATGGCGAAGTGCATCTTCGAAATGTGCCCAAATTGCTGGACGTGCAAACGATGAGTGAGCTGCTCGTCAGTTTAGGGGCAGTTGTCAAACGCGACGATCATACGATGACGATAGAAATTGAAGGCGAACCAGCTTGGGAAACACCGTCATCTCTTGTCGGAAAGATGAGAGCTTCCTCTTTGGTCTTGGGCCCTCTACTTGCTCGATGCGGAAGAGTGATTTTGCCCCTTCCGGGCGGGTGTGCTATAGGTAGCAGGCCCATGGACCTGCACTTTAAGGGTCTTTCTAAGATGGGGGCGCAAATAGAACTTGATAAAGGAGCAGTAATTGCAAGGGCCGATAAATTGGTTGGAGCGAGGATTTACCTTGATTTCCCTTCTGTCGGCGCCACGGAAAATCTTCTCATGGCGGCTGTTTTGGCGGAAGGCGAGACGCTGATTGAAAACGCCGCAAGGGAGCCCGAAATTGACAACCTTGTCAGAGCTTTAAAGTCCATGGGTGCTGCCATAGAAGGAGAGGGTACCGGGATATTGCGCGTCAGAGGGCAAAAGGAACTAAACCCCGCAACCATCGATATTATACCTGATCGTATTGAAGCGGCAACATACCTTTTGGCTGGTGCAATTACCGGAGGAGATGTCACTGTAAAAGGTGTGGTTGCCGAACACCTCAATGCTCTCCTGGCTAAGCTTGATGAAGCCGGAATAGAAGTGATAAATAAAGAAAACGAATTGCGAGTCAACTCTCCAGACCGTCCAAGGGGACTTACGGTTAAGACCATGCCCTATCCAGGCTTTTCCACGGATCTGCAACCGCAGATGATGGCCTTGCTTTCACTGGCAGAGGGTACGAGCGTAATTCATGAAACTATTTTTGAATCCCGCTTTCTTCACGCCAGCGAACTGCAAAAGATGGGTGCCCAAATTGAACTCCAAGGTAATACCGCTATCATACACGGGCAATCTTCGTTAATTGGCGCAGAGGTCTATGCAACAGACTTACGTGGAGGAGCGGCTTTAGTTCTCGCAGGCTTGGCGGCCGAGGGTGAAACCGTTGTTTACGATGTTCATCATCTCGAGAGGGGTTATGAGAATATGGCCGAAAAATTGACCCTTCTCGGCGCAGAGGTCTGTAAGGGAAAGGAAAAAATTAAAGAGGGAAAACAATAAAAAGCAAAACGGTAGGAGATGTTATCATGTGGTTAGAAAATTTCATTCGTAGGTCAATTGCCGACGTTGAACCCTATAAACCCGGAAAGTCGATAGAGGAATTAAAGCGTGAATTGGGTTTAACTCGCGTAGTGAGACTTTGTTCTAACGAGAACCCGTGGCCTCTTCCGGATAGCGTTCTAAGTGCAATCGACGAAGCTTCTAAAAAGGTAAACAGATACCCAGACGCTGAGGCTTATTCCTTTAGAAAGGCAATTGCCAGAAAATTAGGCGTTTCCGTGCAGGAAGTAATTGTCGGCGCTGGCACCGAAGGCGTTACCTTCGCGCTTTTCCAAGCACTGCTCGAGGAAGATGACGAAATTGTAATCTCCAAACCGACATACCCTCTTTACAAGTTAGCTGCATCGGCATGTGGAGCTAATTGTGTCGAAGTTCCCGTAGACCACGATATGAGAATTAGCGTGACCGATATCATGGAAGCCTGTACGGAGAGAACAAAATTGTTGGTTTTATGCGATCCCAACAACCCCACAGGCCTTTTCTTGCCGCGGAATGATCTGTTGGTTCTTTCCTCGTTCCTTAATAGACGGAACATTTTGCTGGTAGTGGACGAAGCATATGCTGAATTCGTTACAGACCCCGAATATCTTTCTGGCATAGAGCTTTTTCATGAAATTGGAAATGTCGTGATATTGAGGACCTTTTCCAAGATTTTCGGTTTGGCCGGGTTGAGAGTCGGATATGGTATCGTCCCAAAACCCATAACGAATGCCTACGCCAAGGTAAGGCGCGTTTTCGATGTCAACTCTATAGCTCAAGCAGCTGCCATTGCAGCCTTAAAAGAAGATAATTACGTTGAAAAGATCCGGGAGTTGACTTTGCTTGAAAAGGAAAAAGTTACACGTGCCCTTGTGAATATGGGCATGGAGGTTAGGGAAACGGTTACGAACTTTATTCTGATAAAAGTCAATGACGAGCAAAAGATGTTTAACGAACTGTTGAAAGAGGGCATAATCGTTCGTCCGGCCAGTGATTTGGGTCTACAGGGATATTTACGCGTGTCTATCGGGTTGCCCGAGGAAAACGAACAGTTTATAAGTACTATAAGAAAGTTGATGAGAAGACTTGGTGACAGGGTTTAAAGTACTTGCCTTCGTAGGTCCCGCAGGGACTGGCAAAAGCCAGAGAGCGCACTTTATAGCGAGACAATTCGGGGCAGACTACATAATTGACGACGGGCTTTTAATAAAAAATGGGAAAATATTGTGCGGCAAAAGTGCCAAGACCGAACAAAATCAGGTTAGAGCGATTAGAAGGGCTTTGTTCGAATTTCCCGATCATAGGGATCAGGTCGTAAGGGTCCTGGAAAAATCTGCACCCGGTACTATATTGATTGTCGCTACATCGCCTGGCATGGCTTTAAAAATTAGCAAACAACTTTCGTTGCCCAATCCGGAGCGTTATATCTACATCGAGGAGATCGCTACGAGGGAGGAAATTGAACAGGCATTAAGAGAACGTCATGTAAAAAGACAACATGTTATTCCAGTAACGTATGTCCAGGTGAGAAGAAATTTCGCGGGCAAGGTGGTGGGTCGACTTAGGACCTTTTGGTCCTCTCATATGCGAGGATCGGATGACGCGGAGAAAACGATAGTCAGACCTCCTTTTAGTTACTATGGAGAAGTCGAGGTAGGGCCTTTAGCTATAGAACAAATTGTTAGACGAGTGGCCTCTCTTGGAGCGCAAGTGTGCGAAGTTAAAGAGGTAAGAGTAAAGTCTGACAACGAGGGAAAAGTATCTCTAAACGTCTCTTTAGTTGTGTCTATTGGCAAATACAAATTCATTGAAGTCGGCCGAAGGGTGCAGCGTAGAATTTTTTCGGTTTTGCCATTTTTGACTGGATTGGATTTGGGTGAAATTGACATTTTGATCGAAGGATGGAGGAAAAGTGATGTCTGAAATTCTCTACCTTTTATCGGGGAAGGAGATCGACAAAAAAGTAGACGAAACTTGGAAAATTCTTGAAGAAAAAGTCAAGGAATGTAGAAAATGTCCTCTTTCGGAAAACAGGACTCAAAGCGTATTCGGGGAGGGATCGAGAAAAACCGAACTGATGTTCGTCGGAGAAGGGCCTGGAGCTGACGAAGATTTACAGGGTTTGCCTTTCGTTGGAAAGGCCGGACAGTTGTTGAATCAGATCTTCGCTGCAGCAGGCATTGATAGGAGTGAAGTTTATATCACAAATGTCGTCAAGTGCAGACCTCCCCAAAACAGAGTTCCCACAGTTGAGGAGTGTTCGGCATGTAACGATTATCTTTTTGCTCAAATTTCCTTAGTACAGCCAAAAATTTTGATTACTTTAGGGAATACGCCAACTAAGTGGTTGCTTAAGACTACGCACGAAGGGATTACACAGCTGAGAGGAAAGTGGTTCGATTGGTATGGGATTAAACTTATGCCGATGTTTCATCCCAGCTACTTGCTCAGAAATCAATCGCGCAAGGTCGGCAGTCCTAGGCATTTGACGTGGCAAGATATTCAGGAGGTAAAAGCTCGGTGGGACGAGATAAGGCAAGCGGTGAAGTAATAATACCTTCCCATGTTGCCATAATTATGGATGGCAACGGGCGGTGGGCGAGACAGCGGCATTTACCCAGGATAATGGGGCACTACGCAGGAGTAAAGGCCGTGGAGAAGACTGTAATGGCTGCCCTTGAAATGGGTATACGATATCTGTCCCTTTTTGCTTTTTCTACTGAAAATTGGACACGTCCCAAGGGAGAGGTTTTAGGCCTATTTGGGCTTTTCAGATATTACATTAAATGCAAGGTCAAAAAGCTTGCAGAAGAAAACATTCGCCTTCGATTTTCTGGACGCATAGATAAACTTCCGGAGGATCTGAGGGATTTGGCCCTTTGGGCCGAGAAAGAGACGGAGGCAGGAGATAAACTGGATCTCATCCTGTGCTTAAATTACGGCGGAAGGCAGGAAATCATAGATGCCGTAAATAAAATTTTGGCTGCCAAAACAGATTGCGATGATGTCTCGGAGATCGACGAGTACTATTTTAGAGGCTATCTCTACCTTCCAGATGTTCCCGATCCTGATTTAATAATTAGGACTAGCGGAGAGAAGAGGTTGAGCAATTTTTGGCTTTGGCAGTCTTCTTATAGCGAACTTTATTTTACCGATTGCCTTTGGCCTGAATTCGATGAGGGTAAATTACGTGAAGCTGTCGAAGAATATCAGAAGAGAGAGAGACGTTACGGAGGGATCAGATCATAAATGGGAGAACTAAAAAC